>NZ_CP126997.1 GCF_030252425.1 Acidisoma sp. PAMC 29798
GCCAGGCCAACGTCGAGTGCGCCAACCTCAAGATGTCGCTCCTCGCGCGGGAGCGCGGATCGAAACCAGCTGGGATCAGACTGTCCTTAGTCACACCACTGGTCGCTCCTCGCGCGGGAGCGCGGATCGAAACCAATAGTGGGTCTCCCACCTGTCTGCAAAATCTTGTCGCTCCTCGCGCGGGAGCGCGGATCGAAACCATCCGCAATGAGCCATGCAAGTGCATCCCGCACGTCGCTCCTCGCGCGGGAGCGCGGATCGAAACCGTTCGGAAGGGTTATACCATTCGTGCAGCCTGAGTCGCTCCTCGCGCGGGAGCGCGGATCGAAACTCACCCGGGAACATGATCGGCATGACTACCCCGCGTCGCTCCTCGCGCGGGAGCGCGGATCGAAACGCATCAAGTGAATACCAAACCATCGGCTTGATGTCGTCGCTCCTCGCGCGGGAGCGCGGATCGAAACGCCTCATGATCGGCGAGGAGCGACATCTGCGCCTTGTCGCTCCTCGCGCGGGAGCGCGGATCGAAACGAGCGCGGTGTATTGGACATCGCTGGGGCAGTTGTCGCTCCTCGCGCGGGAGCGCGGATCGAAACTGTGCCCAGACCCGCACCCCAGCCCTCGGTGGCCGTCGCTCCTCGCGCGGGAGCGCGGATCGAAACCCACCTTCGGCCACGGTTGGATCATTCGCCTCATGTCGCTCCTCGCGCGGGAGCGCGGATCGAAACGACGCTGCGGTCAATCAAGGCGCTGGCACGGCGGGTCGCTCCTCGCGCGGGAGCGCGGATCGAAACTAGGCCTTGACCAAGCGTGAACTTGTAGCCGGGCGTCGCTCCTCGCGCGGGAGCGCGGATCGAAACATGTCGCCGATCGTCTGAACAATTTGCGTCTTGAGTCGCTCCTCGCGCGGGAGCGCGGATCGAAACAGGCCGGCGCGATCCTTTCCAGCAATTCTGCTCCGGTCGCTCCTCGCGCGGGAGCGCGGATCGAAACAGGTGAAGGAGGCGGTCGCGGCTGTCACGCGCAGTCGCTCCTCGCGCGGGAGCGCGGATCGAAACATCAAGGGCAGGTTCTTGTTCTGCATGTTGTTCGGTCGCTCCTCGCGCGGGAGCGCGGATCGAAACGAATGCTATCCTGCAGGGCGTCTTCTCAATCATCGTCGCTCCTCGCGCGGGAGCGCGGATCGAAACGTCAAGCGCAAGCCGCGCTCCCTCCTCGCCCGCAGTCGCTCCTCGCGCGGGAGCGCGGATCGAAACTGTCAGGCCAACATCCAGTGCGCCAACCTCAAGGTCGCTCCTCGCGCGGGAGCGCGGATCGAAACGCAATGGCCGGCAGTGCCGCGCTTCTCAGCGGTTGTCGCTCCTCGCGCGGGAGCGCGGATCGAAACAAAACCTGACGCGCGGCACGCAACAGTGGGTTAAGTCGCTCCTCGCGCGGGAGCGCGGATCGAAACATCGGCGCGGCCTACGATGCGGATTTCTGCCACGTCGCTCCTCGCGCGGGAGCGCGGATCGAAACCATGACAATGCGAAAGAGCATCTTGATAGGCTTTGTCGCTCCTCGCGCGGGAGCGCGGATCGAAACGGCGCTTCGCCTCGATCGCCGAGGCCGAGGCTCGTCGCTCCTCGCGCGGGAGCGCGGATCGAAACTTTGATGCCGGCAGACGAGGGCGCGGGTCCGCCGTCGCTCCTCGCGCGGGAGCGCGGATCGAAACGCCGGTGGTGTCGATCACCAGTATAAACGACGTGTCGCTCCTCGCGCGGGAGCGCGGATCGAAACAAACCGGGCTGGTGGTGCCAGGACTGCAAGCGATGTCGCTCCTCGCGCGGGAGCGCGGATCGAAACATGCCCTCGGGCGGCACATACTCATATGCCTCGGGTCGCTCCTCGCGCGGGAGCGCGGATCGAAACTTCTGAAAACACGACTGCTCGCTCTTGGGCAGTAGTCGCTCCTCGCGCGGGAGCGCGGATCGAAACCCAAACCGCCCTCGCTCCAAATTTATGGCACGCGGTCGCTCCTCGCGCGGGAGCGCGGATCGAAACAGTCCGGCCGAGCTGCAAGGCGGCGTCGAGCAGGGGTCGCTCCTCGCGCGGGAGCGCGGATCGAAACGCGCCACGCCCGAGGCTGCCGAGACGTCGATGAGTCGCTCCTCGCGCGGGAGCGCGGATCGAAACCTTGGCAGCTCGACCGGACGCTATCAGCTCGTCGGTCGCTCCTCGCGCGGGAGCGCGGATCGAAACATGGGTACGGTGTCGCTTGCTGGCGCGGCGCAAGGGCGGTCGCTCCTCGCGCGGGAGCGCGGATCGAAACTTTAATGCGTTGAACCTTCCGATATACACAAGTGGTCGCTCCTCGCGCGGGAGCGCGGATCGAAACGGCATAGTCTACAACGAGGAGGGGCGCCAACGCCGTCGCTCCTCGCGCGGGAGCGCGGATCGAAACTCTACAACTTCATCTCTCCCCAACATCAAATTCCGTCGCTCCTCGCGCGGGAGCGCGGATCGAAACCTCAAACGCCAAGCGCAGCGTGTGAAGTGCCTGAGTCGCTCCTCGCGCGGGAGCGCGGATCGAAACGCCATCCTTGCGGACGTCTAGACCGAGGGCGTCGTCGCTCCTCGCGCGGGAGCGCGGATCGAAACTTGAACGCGGGGAGCGCGCCTCTGCGCCTCATGGTCGCTCCTCGCGCGGGAGCGCGGATCGAAACAGGACGTTGTCCACCGCGCCGATGCCGGTCGTGAGTCGCTCCTCGCGCGGGAGCGCGGATCGAAACATCCACACGATTACCATCTATTTCCGCCGTAACAGGTCGCTCCTCGCGCGGGAGCGCGGATCGAAACATGCAGGATCTGAGCATCGGCCTAGGCAAGGATGGTCGCTCCTCGCGCGGGAGCGCGGATCGAAACGTAAAGCACTGGCACGCGGCGCTATAGGGATCGTGTCCCGGGGCGTGGTGTAGGAAGGTGTTCTTGAGCAGCGTTGGCTGCTTTGTTCAGCCGACCAGTGCTGGCATGCTGACGATGGTATCATCGCTCAGTGGCGCGATGGTTTCCAGCGTCATGTAGCGAGCCCGTTGGACCGACCACTCATCATTCTGCTCCAATAGCAGAGCGCCGATCAGTCTTGTGACAGCGGCTTCGTTGGGGAAGATGCCAACGACCTCGCTACGTCGTTTGATTTCCCCATTGAGACGCTCGAGCGGGTTGGTGCTGTGAAGTTTGGCGCGATGGGGCGGTGGGAACGCCATGTAGGCAAGGACGTCAGCCTCCGCCGCGTCCATCAGCCCGGCCAATTTCGGCACCCGTGGCCGCACTTGATCGGCGACATCACGCCACTGCTTGCTGGCGGCGGTCGCGTCGTCCTGAGCGAAGGCGGTGCCGACCCAGGCGGAGACAATGCGGCGCTGGGTCTTTCCGGCATAGGCCAAGGCATTGCGCATGAAATGCACACGGCATCTTTGCCAGGTGGCGCTGAGCACCTTGGTGATCGCCGTCTTCAGGCCCTCATGCGCATCGGAGATCACGAGCTTTACCCCGCGCAACCCGCGCCGTGTCAGCGACCGCAGGAACTCCGTCCAAAAGGGCTCCGCCTCGCTGTGCCCGACCGTCATGCCCAACACTTCACGCCTGCCGTCGGTGTTGACGCCGACGGCGATGATGACGGCGACGGAGACGATGTGATGGTAGCGCCGGACTTTGACGTAGGTCGCATCGAGCCAGACGTATGGCCAGTCGCCTTCGATCGGGCGGGTGAGGAAGGCGTCGACACGCTCGTCGATCTCGCCGCAGAGCCGGGACACCTGACTCTTACTGATGCCTTCCATCCCCATGGCCTTCACCAAATCATCGACCGATCGGGTGGAGACGCCCTGGATATAAGCCTCCTGAACGACCGCGGTCAGAGCCTTCTCGGCCATGCGGCGAGGCTCCAGGAAGGCCGGAAAATAGCTGCCGCGCCGGAGTTTGGGAATGCGAAGCTCAACCGTTCCCGCCCGTGTCTCCCAGTCGCGGTCGCGATATCCATTGCGCTGGTTGCGACGATCGGCGGTGCGCTCGCCAGGGGCTGCGCCGCAGAGACCCTCAGTCTCGAGCTGCATCAGCCGCTCGGCGGCGAAACCGATCATCTCGCGCAGGAATGTGGCGTCCGACCCCTTCTCCAAAAGAGCGCGAAGCGCGATCTTGTCCTCGGTCATCGTGGTGATCCTCAGGTTCAGGTTGTGTCTCGACAACCAACCCTACCCAAGATCACCGCGGTGGCCACTAACCGGCCTGCCTACGCCAGACTCTTGGCGGTCGCTCCGGCAGGCCAGTCAGCGGCCTCCTACACCACCACCTGGGACACGACCCGCTATAGGTGGGCGTGTCGCTCCTCGCGCGGGAGCGCGGATCGAAACAAGACGGAGGTATCACGGCCACCAGTGGCCAAACGTCGCTCCTCGCGCGGGAGCGCGGATCGAAACAACGTCAATCAGAGCCTCATCCTGAGCAACGATGAGTCGCTCCTCGCGCGGGAGCGCGGATCGAAACATCACCACCACCCCATCTCGTAGGTCGCCAACGGTCGCTCCTCGCGCGGGAGCGCGGATCGAAACTTATGAAAGGAGACGCCTTTATAGCCACTGGTAGTCGCTCCTCGCGCGGGAGCGCGGATCGAAACGACCAGCAACCGCGCGGGTCGGCGCCAACCACAGTCGCTCCTCGCGCGGGAGCGCGGATCGAAACGCGCATAAGGGGCGCCACAAGTTCACCAGTGGCCGTCGCTCCTCGCGCGGGAGCGCGGATCGAAACACCGAATACCCCTTGCCGAAGCCTGAGGTCGCCAAGTCGCTCCTCGCGCGGGAGCGCGGATCGAAACCAGCTGAAGGGAAAGGATGCGGTGGCTGCGCTTGTCGCTCCTCGCGCGGGAGCGCGGATCGAAACGAGTAGCCGGTTCCAAACTCCTCTTGGGCATAGGCGTCGCTCCTCGCGCGGGAGCGCGGATCGAAACGGCGCGGCCTCGCGCAGTGCGCCGAGGAACGCGTGTCGCTCCTCGCGCGGGAGCGCGGATCGAAACACCATCTGCGCGCCAGGCGTGTAGGTCGTGATTGTCGCTCCTCGCGCGGGAGCGCGGATCGAAACGCGGATCTGCGCATAGGTGCGGATCTCGCGCGGCGTCGCTCCTCGCGCGGGAGCGCGGATCGAAACCCGTTCGCGCATCACCTGTGCGACTTCCCACCGCAGTCGCTCCTCGCGCGGGAGCGCGGATCGAAACGCGTTGTATTGGATGCGCGAAACGCCGACGAATCGTCGCTCCTCGCGCGGGAGCGCGGATCGAAACTTTTGCAGCTCGTCGCGGACAAGGATTCGCGTGCGTCGCTCCTCGCGCGGGAGCGCGGATCGAAACATCTCGACCCGCGTCGATCGGTTCCGACCGCCGGTCGCTCCTCGCGCGGGAGCGCGGATCGAAACATGCATGGGTCGGAGAGCAGAAGAGCGATTAATTGTCGCTCCTCGCGCGGGAGCGCGGATCGAAACCAGTAATGGGTCGCCCACATATTCGCAAAATCTTGTCGCTCCTCGCGCGGGAGCGCGGATCGAAACAGCATCTTGACCATCGTCTCGCTAGAAACAACGGGTCGCTCCTCGCGCGGGAGCGCGGATCGAAACACGGCGGAAGATGATTTCGATTGGTATCGATTTGTGTCGCTCCTCGCGCGGGAGCGCGGATCGAAACACCGACCGAGATGCACTCGCCGAACCCCAGCAGGCGTCGCTCCTCGCGCGGGGGTTCTGTCAGGCCTCGCGCCATGAGCGGAAAGGTTGGATGTCTCTGCCAAACGGGTAAACTGAGCGTTGGCCGATATGTAAGGACGCCCGGGAATGGATTGCGTTGACTGTGGCTCGTCGGCGGTGATTGAGCGCCGGGAGGTCACGGCACGAGGCTACCGGCGATACCGGTGCCGCGATTGCGGGCGGCAGTTCAACGAGCGCAGCGGTGGGGTGCTGAACCGCAGTTGCCTGCCGAGCGACATCATCGCCTTCGTGGTGTTCTGCCGGCTGCGCTACCGGCTGACGCTGCGGGACCTGAGCGAGATTATGGCGCTGCGCGGGATCGAGATAAGCCATGAGACCGTCCGCGACTGGGAGGTGAAGCTGTTGCCCATCATGGGTGACGCGCTGCGCAAGCGGCGTCACGGGACCCGTCGCGCAGCCGGCGCCAGCTGGTATGTTGATGAAACCTATCTGAAGGTCCGCGGCCGATGGTGTTACCTCTACAGGGCAGTAGACCGAGACGGTAACCTGATCGACGCGATGCTGAGCGAGCATCGCGACATGCAGGCGGCCAAGGCCTTCTTCCGCTCGGCGCGGGCGACCATGGGCATTCGGCCGGACAGGATCACGACCGACGGTCATGGCTCCTACCCGAGAGCGATCCGAACTGTGCTGGGCAAGACCGTGCAGCACCGGACCAGCGTCTATCTGAATAATCGCCTTGAACAGGACCATCGCGGCATCAAGGGCAGGATCCGATGTATGCGGGGCTTCAAGAACCACGAAGCTGCCGAGCTCTTCTGCCGAGCACACGGGGAACTTCGCAATCTTCTTCGCCATCGTCGCCGTCACAACCAGATCGTCTCCGCCTCTCACCGTCGCGCCCGCTTCGCCAAGGCAACGTGCATTGCGCTCACGATCATGCAGAACGCGTAGATCCTCGCGCGCGCCACGCCTAACGTTAAATCACTGGCGGTATACCTGACAGAACCCTCCAGAAGGGCGCGAAGCGCGATCTTGTCCTCGGTCATCGTGGTGATCTCCAGGTTCCGGTTGCGTCTCGACAACCCAACCCTACCCAAGATCACCGCGGTGGCCACTAACCGGCCTGCCTGCGCCAGACTCTTGGCGGTCGCTCCGGCAGGCCAGTCAGTGGCCTCCTACACCACGCCCCGGGACACGACCATTAAGCACAGGTCCTTGGGACACGATCTTCCATTTCGCGTCGCTCTCGCTTGTTGGCGAGAGCATGTGGCAGCCCTTCAAATATCTTCTCGAAAACGGAGTCAACGGTATCCGGCTGATCGAGGCCTGCGTCCGTCATGACGTGCCGCGAATCGTTCTGTCGTCGACTACGAATCTGTTCGGCCCGCCCGACCGCATTCCTATCGATGAGAGTGCCACGATCAGCCCGCATTCGCCGTAAGGCGAACGCAAGCTCATGATCGAGCGGACCTTGCACTGGGCCCGGAAGATTAATGGACTTCGTAGCGCTTGCCTGCGTGATTCAACGCCGCCTGCTGCGATACGGATGGTCGTTTGGGTGAGGATCACGACCCGGAGACGCATGTTATTCCGCTTACGATCGACGCGGTATTGGGGCGGCGTCCGCCACTCGCTTCCTTTGGCACAGATAACGAAATGCCGGATGGAACCTGCATCCGCGACTATGTTCATGTGACGGATCTGGCGGACGTTCATATGCGCGTCATCGACCAGCTTGATCACCGCAGAGTGGGTTACAATGTCGGCACGGGGCGCGGATATTCGGTGATGGAAATCATCGCATCTGTGAGGCGTATTGCCGGGCGCCGTGTGCCGACACTCTTAGCAGAGCGTCGACTTGGTGATCCGGCCATATTGGTCACGGGTGCGGATCTGCTCCGCTCTTAAACAGGCTGGTCCCGAGGTTCATCGATCTCGACGCCATCGTCACCAGTGCCTTCTGCTGGCGCGAATGCCATTCGCATGGCTATGGGGCCAAAAATACAAGGCATTCCGAGATGGTCGCATAATCACATTGAACCCGATCCAAATCAGGCGTTGGCTATTCCACGTCGAACGATACAATCGTCACCAGCGCGCTGTTCCGGTACTTACGCTCACCTTACTCTATGATACACTTTTCACTGTGCAACTGATATAGGCCGCAGCGTCTGAATCCAAGGCCGGTTTTCGTTGCTATGGAAAGCCATTCCAGGGCGGGAATCCGCCCTCCGATCATCCGAATTTTCACTAAGCCGGAGCCCCGCTATGTCAGACACGACCGCCATAGCCCCCCTGCGGGTCGCGAATGAGGCGTTTCTCGTCGCCAGCATGATCGAGCGCTGCCCCAAGACCATGATGCTGCGCGAACTGGTCGTGAACGGGCTGGAAGCGGCGGCGCATGCCGTGACCGGCGGCAAGCGCGTCGTCATCGCATCCCGCAAGGTTGATGGCGTGCGCAAGCTCTGCATCTGGAACACCGGTCACGGTCTGAGCGCCGCCGAACTGCTCCATATTACCGATCTCGCCTCCTCCCTGCGCAAGATCAACAGCCTCGACCAGAATTTCGGTATGGGCGCCAAGGTTGCCTCCCTACCGTCCAACAGACACGGGCTGCGCTACCGCTCCTGCCAGGACGGCCGTGTCAGTGAAGTGATGCTCGGCTATCGCGAGGGCATCTATGGCCGCCTCCGCATCGGGCCGGAGGGGCGCGAAGTCGTGGATGCGACCCAGACCTGCCTCGGGGAACAGGGCTACGATCTCAGCTATGATTGGACGGAGGTGCTTCTTTGCGGCAATGCCGCTGCGCAGGACACCGTGGCCGACCCCTATGCAGGCACCCCCCGGGTCAATGCTTTTTGGGTTCCGCACTATCTCGCCAACCGCTTCTTCCGCCTGCCGCCGGATGTGAGCCTGAGCCTGATGCCCGAGGTTACCGGCGGCACCGGGCCGCGCGACTTCATCGGCCTGGACGACCGGCGGGACGATTTCGGCCAAACTGAAACCCGATCCACGCCCAGCGGCGTGAAGATCCACTATTATTTCGATCCGCCGCAGGGGGAGAGCACGCGCGCCGCTTCGGGCGCGATCGCCCCCAGTTCCTCGCGGTCTTCGGTCGTCTTCCGCGGCGAAATGTATGATGTCCGCGAGGGCGAGCAATGGCTGGCCGATGCGCCGGTCTACGGCATTCCCTTCGGCGCCAAATACTGCTTCGCCTTCGTTGAACTGCCGGATGACTATCTCGTCTGGCCGGAAGCCTATCGCCAGTTCCTGCGCCTGCGCGGCGGCCATCAGCGCCAAGTGTTTCTGAACGACTTCAGCCCCCTGGTGCGGGCCTATATGCCGCCTTGGCTGGTCCGAATCATCCAATCCTTCGGCCCGAGCCAGGCGAATTACCTCGGCGAGATCAGCGAAGAGTTGAAGGCCCTGCTGGCAGAGCTGGGCGTGCCGCCCGAACAGCGCGGATTGCCGATCCCCGGCGCGTCTTTGCCCGCACCCAAGGTCGTTCCGCCTGCCGCACCCACCGATCGGGACGAGGCGACGCCGCCTCAGATGGCGAATGAAAAGCCGCCGGCGCCCCCCAAGCCGAAGACGTTCGAGGCGGCGCCGGAGATCATCGGCCTGCGCTCAGCCGAAATGATCGCCGAGCGGGCGCTGCAGGGCCGCGCCGCGAAGTTCTATCCGCAGTCCCACCAAGTCTTCGTCAACCTCATGTATCCGGCCGTAGGCGCCATGGCTGCGCAGCTCGAACAGGAACACGGCGAGACGGAAGACCCCGAGACCGCGCGCCGCGTGGCCGCCGAAGTGTCCGAATGGTGCATCACCAAAAAGGTGACCCGCGCGGTCGTCTATAGCCTCGCCAAGAAAGGCGCCGGCTGGCGCCCGGAGGACGTGACCCGCAGCCAGTCCCCCGAATGTCTCAGCCTGGTTGCCGACGACTGGTCCGGCTTGATGGAGATGGCCCGGTTGCGCTTCTCAGAAATGCTGGCCACACAAGGCGCCGTCCCAATCACGGTCGCTGCCTGAATGAGAAGATAGCCGCCCACATTCTGCCGCCAACCCGACTACAAAGAAACGGATCGATCGATGAGCGACCAGATGGGCGTGACCCCGGACCCCACCAACCCGAGTGCGACCTTGAGCTATACCCAGGGTCTTATGCGGTCGGGGGATTTCACCACGGCGGAGAAGCTGGTCGGCTGGGCGCTCGACTTCAATCCCGAGCATAGCGGCCTGTTGCGCCAGATGAGCGAGATCAATCTCCTACGTGCGCAGCCTGACCGAGCGCTGGCCTGGGCGCAGATGGCGGTTTCGGCCGCCACCGGCGACGCGGCCAATCACCACTTGATGTCGCGCGTGCTCATAGCCCTGGGCCGGCTCGAAGAGGCCGAGGTGGAGGCCGAGCGTACCGTGGAGTTACAGCCTAAGAATGCCGGCCTGATGCTGCGTATGGCCGATCTGGCGATACGCGCCGGCCGGCTCGATGACGCCCAGGAATGGCTGACGCGCGCAGCCGCCGCGAAGCCCGACGATGCCAGCGTCCATAACCAGCAGTCGAGCCTTCACCTTGCGCGCGGCGACCTTGCCGCCGCCATAGCTTCGCTGGACAAGGTGGTCGCACTTGCGCCTAACCATGGGGGCTTAAAACGGCGATTGAGCGAGGTTCTTCGGCGACATGGCGACCTCCCCGGTGCGCATTATTGGGCAGCCCAAGTAATCGAGGCGCATCCGAAGGATCCGGAAAGCTATGCCTATCTCGCCTCGCTTCACCAGGCGGAGGGCAAGATCTACGAAGCGCGGGAGGGGCTCTACAAAGCCATCGCGGTGGCGCCGAACCAGACAGCCTCGGCCCCTTATATGCGCCGGTTGAGCCAGATCGCGCAGCAGGAGGGCGAAGCGGCAGCGGCCTTAGACTGGGCGCAAAAGGCGTTGGGCGCCAACCCCGGCGACGAGGGCAATCATCATTACAAAGCCGGCATCCATATGGCCAATGGCGCGCTATCGGCGGCCATGGAGACAACCCTTGCCGCCATCGCGCTGTTTCCAGGCAATGTCGCCCTGATCCGTCGCGCCAGTGATATCGCGGCCCGAGGCGGCGACCTGCCGGCGGCGGCCGACTGGGCCCAGCGGGCCGTCACCACGGACGGCGACGATGCGATGAACCACGCTCAACTCGCGCAGGTTTTGCTGCAACAAGGTGAGTTCTCCGCCGCCGAGGCTGCGCTGGAGCAGGCGGTCACCCTCCAGCCCCGCGATGCCGGTTTGCTCCGCCGCTTGAGCGACTTGAAGATGCGTCTCAGCAAGCCGGAGGAGGCCTTCGCTTTCGCAGATCGGGCTGTCGCGGTGAACCCGCGCGACATCGGCGGCTACAGCCATCTCGCCACGATGCATATGAGCGTGGGCGATATTGACGAAGCCGAGTTCGCCATCACCCAGGCGCTCGACGTGGCTCCCACGGATAGCGGCCTTCTGCGGCGGATGAGCGATCTGGCGTTGCGCCGAAATCAGCCTGATGTCGCGGCGACTTGGGCGGCTCGGGCGATCGAGGCCAAGCCCGATGACATCAACAACTATAACCACCAGGCGACGCTCGACATCGCACACGGTGACCTCGGCGCGGCGGAGGCCACCCTGCGCATGGCGATCAGCCTGGCGCCGACCCATGCCGGCCTGAAACGCCGCCTCAGCGAAGTGCTGATGCGGCGGGGTGACACCGAAGGCGCGGAAGCGGTGGCCGCCGATATCGCCGCGTCCTATCCCCTCGATCCGCAGAGCCACGGCCATGTCGCCAGCCTGCATCTCGGGCGCGGGCTCATGGACGAGGCCGAAGCCGCCCTGCTAATCGCCGTCGATGTCTCGCCGACACCGACCGTGAAGGCTGCGTTCATGCGACGGCTGAGCGACCTCGCCATGCGCCGGGGCGACATCGCCGGGGCTTTCCAATGGGCCAGCCGCGCCATTGCGGCAAACCCTTATGAGGGTGAGAGTCACAACCATATCGCAGGGCTGCACCTGCAGCACGGCAATCTCTCGGCCGCCAAGGAAGCGACGCTCAAGGGCATCGCCCTGTCGCCTCGAAACGTGGCGATGCTCCGCCGGATGAGCGATATCGCCTTGCGTCGCGGCAACCTTGCCGCCGCCCGCGACTATGCCGAGTATGCCGTGGCGGCCAATCCCTTGGACGCCAATAGCCATAACCACGCCGCCACCGTGCTTCTTGCCGGGGGCGAAGTGGCGGCAGCGACGGACGCCGCCGGCATCGCTGCGGAACTCGCGCCACAGAATGTCGCATTCACGCGTCGGCTTGATTACCTACAGTTTGTGTTAGCTGGTTGCTAAAAACGCTCGCTTGTAGCGTTTGTTGTGATTCGCTGCGTTAGCAGCGGAGAGGCGGAGAACGACGATGCGTGGTGGTGATGAGCCCGGGGCCTTGTTCAGCTACTGTCAGTTTCTCTTAACTAGGTCCTGCCTGGTTAAGGGAACCTACAGCGCGACCAGGAAGGGCAGGGGGCTGACATCAGCATCCCCTTGATGCGCGGTGAAGGCATCGCCTCCATCAACCGCAACACCTGGATGAACTCGCGCTTGCCGCGGTTCCCCATGCGCGCCTTGAGGAGATGGCGCAGGTGCTGGAAGACCGCCGGCAGATCCCAGCCCTGCAGCGCCGCCGCCTGGTCCAGCGCATTCGGCTTCTGCTCGATCAGCGCCAGGTAGTGCAGCGGGTCGGCGACAAATTCGCCCTCGCCATAGGCCCGCTTGTGCCGGGCCACGACCGCGCCGCCACACAGGATCACCACCTGGTCGACGAATCATTTCACCACGACGTCCCGAAACCCGTAGGCCGTCGGCACCGAGTAGTCGTTGTTGCGATAGCGGACCAGCGATGTCGCGGTAGCCGCCCCGCACGCTTCTCGCACGGCTCCAGCGGCACCGCGGGCAACTCACGCAGCACCGCACGATCGGCCGCCAGGCGATCGCAAATGGTCTCGGCATGCCGTCCGGCACAGTCTCTCTGCCGGTGTCAGTTTCCGCTAAAGGGGCTCTGCGTCAGAGTTGGTGCAAGCCCGCCTTTCGAATCCGGCGACCCGACCCCAGTTTCCGTCGATGCCAAGCAATCAGCTTCGACTTTCAAGATCTGGCCTGGAAATCAGGAATATAGAGCGAGAGTCCGACCAGTGGGTGATCCACGCGGAGAGCCGATCAAGCCCCGTGCCCCGTCTGTTATACACCGTCCACGTCTCGTCATAGCCATTACGGACGGCGCTTGTGGGATATGCCCATCCAAGGTGTCCCCGTTCGCCTGAACATCATTGCCGGACGATGGCGATGCCGCAACACAGATTGTAGACGTCGCATTTTCGTGGAGCGGTTATGCGAGGTGGCGCAGCCGCATGCCCGATGGAGCCATCCTCTGGCGGAGATCCTTAGGGTCTTCGGCCATGGTGCGGGCGGTCGGCCAGCGGAGAGGCTGTTGGGAAAGCTAGGAATGACAGCAAGTGACAACACTATACTCCGCCACTTGCGGCTCGGGGCATCCCGCCGATCCGCGCCAAGCCCTATACGGGTTGTCGGCATTGATGACTGGGCTTGGACGAAAGGGCAGAGTTACGGGACCATCATGGTCGATCTGGATGCCCGCGCCGTGGCGGACGTGCTACCAGATCGATCAGCCGCCAGCGTCGCGAAATGGCTGCGCCAGCATCCGGGCGTGGAGATTGTTTGCCGCGACCGATACGGGCTTTACGCAGAAGGCGCTCGTTTGGGCGCTCCTCAAGCCCGACAGGTTGCTGACCGATTTCATTTGATCGATAACCTGCGCGAGCGATTGGAGCAGCAACTGAGCGGCCACCACGCTCCCCTTCGATCCATCGCGGCGTCACCCATCATCAGGGAGTTTGCCGAGCAGGACGAGGCCGTTGCTCCGGACGGCCGCCACGCCATGCTTGAGCTATTCAACCATGTGAAGACCCTCTATCCCCTTGGGCGGACGGCCTCGTCTATCGTGAGAGCCGCCGGGCTGAGCCGCAATCGCGTCGACAAATGGATCCGGCTTGATAACCTACCCGAGCGAAACAAGATGGCCCCGACAACTGCGAGTCCGAGTTCGTATCACTCCTATCTATCCCGTCGGTGGGCTGAGGGCGTGACACAGATTCGATGGTTGTTGGATGAAATTCGGCGACTTGGCTATACGGGCTGTCGCTCAAGATTGGCAGAATATGTGTCCTCCTCCTGGAGAACGGCGAGTCCCGTGTTCCACCACTCGAACGGTGGCAGGTTAGTTCTTCCGGTCGGCCCCACGACAAACACAAGAGTCTCGGCCATTGTTGCTGCAGCGCCTCAAAACTCTGAAACGCGCTATGTATGGCCGGGCCAGCCGCGAACTCTTGCAGGCACGTATGCTGCCTTTGCACCAACTCTGACGCAGAGCCCCTTTAGTGGAAACTGACTGCCAAAGTAGTGCTAGATGGTGAAGCTCCAGCGGGGGACTTCCCCATTCAGATGGCTGGCGATGCCCACGGCCACATTGGCGGCCTGGATGCGGATGTCCGGCACAGCCACGCATTCCCAGAACACGCCGCGCACGATCGGCCCCAAGGCCCATATGTTGTCAGCGACCGTGCCGTCCGCCCGGATGGCATTCAAATCCTCGGTGGCGTCGATACCCAGGCCTTGCGGGTCGAGCCGAACCAGGCCGCGGTCCAGCATGCGCTTCATGAGGGGGTCGCGAGTCCGTGCGATATGCTCCAGGCCATTCGCCATGATCACGCGCTGCACCTCGATCGTTGTCTCGCCGCTGCCGCCCCGCGCCGCATAGGTGACACGAACGGAGTCCGGCCCGGACTCCATGCGGCGAATGCGGCCGGCCGATACGGTGAGGCTGCCGTCGGTCAGCATGCCGTCGATCATATCGGCGTGTGGCGGCGCCATCCGGTGGCGATGCACATCCCAGCTGCGGCGCACATGGCGCAGGAAGCGGGCGCGCTCGGGGGCCGGCAGGCGGCCCCACAGGCGGGCAGTGATGGGGCGCAGGCTGTCGATCACAGCGCGCCAGTCACTCCCCTGCGCCTTGGCCTGGCGGATTTCGGCGCGCAGGCGGGCGGTCAAGGCACGGATGGAGGTTTCCTCGCGGGCGGAGAAGGCCGGCGTGGGCCAGGGCATGCTGGCGGCGTGGCGCCTGGGCAGCATCCCGCCCCGGGACAAGGCATGGATGCCGTCGGTAAAATTGCGGCGCCGCAGGCTGACGGCGATATCGACCATGGTCAGGCCTGTCCCCACAATCAGCACCGGCAGGTCGGAGGTCAGCGGCCGCTGCGCCTTCTCGCCCCAGGCATAGGTGCAGATGCGCGGATCCTCGCTCTCCTCCGCCGGCAGATTGCCGACGGCGAGAACGATTTTATCCACCTTCAGGGACTGGCCGCTGGCGCCGATGATCTCATAGCCCTCCCCGCTGGACACCACGTCGATCACCTCATCCGGAAAGAGACGGAGGCGGGCGTGGCCGGCGGTTTCGCGCATCGCCGCGTCGAGGATGGAGCGGAGATAGAGGCCATAGAGGCTGCGGGAGGCGAAAACGCCGGCCGGCGTATGGTGCACGCCCTGCTGCGGCTGGCCGCCGGCGGCGCGGCGCGTGATCCAGTCCTGGAAATGGAGCGGCTCATCCATCAGGGCGCTCATATTGGCGGCGCGGACATTGAGCAGGTGGTCGTTATCCTCGGTGGCATAGGCTACGCCGCGCCCGAAGGCAGGGGCGCGCTCGCAGAGCAGGATGGGCTGCTCGGGCCGCAGGCGGTTGAGCAGGTGCAGGGTGGCGATCGTGCCGGAAAAGCCGGCGCCGATCACGGCAATGGGCAGGCGGTGCGGTGCGGTGCGGGCTGCGGGCTGCGAAAGTGCCTGCGTCGTGCCGATCGTCTTGTGCGGGCGCGCCGGCTCAGCGATGTCGTGAAACGCCATTGTGCTCATTCCCTTGTGTGGATCGCCGGAACACAGCGCGCGGCCCGGCGGTGGGTGACGCAATCTTGATAACCCTCGTATTTCCTATTACATTGGTCGGAATATGGCTGCCGTTCTTCTCTGACGTTGAAAGCCATAAGGTGCTCACCAGCCGCGCAAAATATGCCCTCCGCGCCACCCTGGTGCTGGCGGAGTTGAAGTCCGCCAACGGCTGGACCAGCGCCTCGGCCCTGGCCGAGGCGGCGGATGTGCCGCGCAAATTCCTCGAGGCGATCCTCACGCAACTGCGCGACCACGGCCTGCTGGAAAGCCGCCGCGGCCCGGCCGGCGGGCATCGGCTGGCGGCGCAGCCGTCCGAGGTGTCGGCGGCGGATGTGATCCGCGCGGTTGACGGACCTCTCGCCATGACGCCCTGCGCGAGTGTCACCGCTTTCCGGGCCTGCGATGATTGCGCCGACCTGGCGACATGCCGCATGCGCGCCTTGATGCGCCGGGCACGCGATGCGGTGGCTTCGGTGCTGGAGACCTGCACGCTGGCCGACCTGATCGCGGAAGGCCGTGTCCCCGCGGTGTTGGACCTCACGCAACTCCGGCCCCGCGCCAAGCCCGAAGCCAAAGCCGCCGTCTGATGGACGCGGCCGCGCATGACCCGATCGGGCCTTTGCGTCAGGTCTAACGTTGCGCGCGCAACGAAATGGTCTCTGGGTTGCACGACAGAACGGCGAGCGGAGCGACATGCATGATCTTCTCCCGTGGTGCGACGTCTTTCGCGACGGAGGTTACCCTATTAATCCTATAGGTCAAGTATGAATTAGCTTCGACCATCAGCGCTGTAGGGCGGATGAGCGCAGCGTTATCCGCCGTCTCGCCGCCGCAGAATCAACGGATCTGGCTGGATCGTCTGTGCAGCGTGCCGCGCTCTCTAGACTGTTCTGGTCAGACGCTCGGCCGGGACTGACCCTGGGGCCTTCTGCTCGAACCAGAACGAGGCACCGCCCGCGCTGAAGCGCCCATGCATGAAGGCATCGAGTTTCTGCCTGTTGTGCCGCTTGTGCCAGTTTGAACCATACAGCGTGGTGGTACTGCTGTTCTCCAAGGAGATACTGCTCCGTCCAGCTGATATTGCGCGTGATGAAGTCCGCGAGAGGCATCGTCGCGGGAAGATAGATATCGTGCGCGTAGATCGTCAAATTCGAGCGGAGTTCGGGAAGAAGTTGAAGATAGATATGAAGGCAATCGGACCCGTGTTTGACGGTGTATGTGCTGTCGATTAAGAGAATGTCACCATGCCGCATGATCGCGTTTAAAGCGTCGGACAAAACGGTCTCAGCCTTGACCGCTATGATCTCAGCGACAGATGGGATTTGTGACAAAAAATCCGAAGGATATGGATGCAGGCAAATGATCCGGCCAAAGAACACTGTCGCCGGCTTCACGCGGCGGATCAGGCAGTAGTACGCCATTGCGTCACTGAAAGAAAACGGGCCGCCGCGCCAGGAATAGGCACCCCTCTCGGCAGTCTCGGGAGGGTCGAATTCCACGCTGAATACCTCCAACTCCTCGAGCACACGGTCAAGCACAGAGGGGTTGAAGCAGGCCTCGTAGGTCGGCTTCTTCTCCGTCAGAAACGACTCCCTCACATCGGAGAGCAGCGGAATTTCGGAGTAAAAAGTTGCCGGAACCAAAGACACACCGGCGGTTTAAAGCCTCTCTCGCAACGCGGCGCGAGCGTAAAACAGTCGCTTGAGAAGATCGCCAAGTTGCCCGATCGCTGCCTTGTCAAAGCTAGGGTCCGGCGCATCCGTACCGGGACACCAGCCAGCGAGCATTTGCAGTGTTCGTGTCAGCGTGACTGCCCCTTAACTGATGTTAACGATCCTGCCTTTTATCCTGATGCTCCGCAATGGCGGGGATTCGCCTCGGCTGGCTTCGCCGGAGGCCCACCGCTGGTTCCCCTGCCTCCGGCGAGGCCGCCATAACGCTTGCAGCAGGAGTTTTAGTTCTGCTAAAGAACCTCTCAATGCCAGATCTCAGACGTCTTTTTCGAGCGAGCGGCAAGCGCCAGCGCGATATCGCCAAGGCGGTCGGCCGGAGCGAGGGTGCCGTCAGCCAATGGGTGAGCGGGGAACGTGAAATCCCGGCCGACCTGGCGCTGAGGATCGAGACCTTTACGGGCATTCCGCGTGCTTATCTGAGACCAGACCTGTGGGAGACAAGAATGCCGGATGCCGCGACGATCGAGCCAAAGCTATCTCTTACGCATCTGCAACGGCTCGAAGCCGAAAGCATTCACATCATGCGGGAGGTTGCCGCCGAGGCCGAGAAGCCGGTGATGCTCTATTCCATCGGCAAGGACAGCGCGGTCATGCTGCACCTGGCGATGAAAGCCTTCGCGCCCGGCAAGCCCCCCTTCCCCCTGCTCCATGTCAACACGACCTGGAAGTTTCGCGAAATGATCACATTCCGGGATCGGCGCGTCAAGGAACTCGGATTAGAGCTCCTCGAATGGATCAACCAGGATGGGATCGCGCGCGGCATCAACCCCTTCGATCATGGCGGCGCCTATACCGACATCATGAAGACAGACGCGCTGAAGGCGGCGCTCGATCATCACGGTTTCGATGTGGCGTTCGGCGGTGCACGCCGCGACGAGGAGAAAAGCCGCGCCAAGGAGCGCATCTTCTCCTTCCGCGCGGCCGGGCATCGCTGGGATCCGAAGAGCCAGCGACCGGAGCTCTGGAACCTCTACAACACGCGTAAAAACAAGGGCGAAACGATCCGCGTCTTCCCGCTCTCCAATTGGACCGAGCTGGATATCTGGCAGTATATCTATAAGGAAAGCATCCCGATCGTTCCGCTCTATTACGCCGCGCCGCGTCCGGTCGTGGAGTACAACGGCATGACGGTGATGGTCGATGATGAGCGGATGCGTGTCCCGGAAGGCGGAGCGCCGGAAATGAGGAGCATCCGTTTCCGCACCCTCGGCTGCTATCCGCTCACCGGCGCCGTCGAAAGTCAGGCCGATACGCTGCCCGAAATCATCCAGGAAATGCTGCTCACCACGACCAGTGAGCGTCAGGGTCGCGCCATCGATCGTGACGGTGCCGCAAGCATGGAAAAGAAGAAGCAGGAGGGCTACTTCTGATGGACGCCCAGAACGACCTCCTCTCCACCGATATCGAAGCCTATCTCAAGCAGCATGAAGAGAAGAGCCTGCTGCGCTTTATCACCTGCGGGTCCGTCGATGACGGTAAATCGACGCTGATCGGCCGGCTTCTGTACGATAGCCGGATGATCTTTGAAGATCAGCTCGCGGCCCTCGAAGCCGATTCCAAGAAGATGGGCACGCAGGGCCAGAATATCGACTTCGCCCTGTTGGTCGACGGCCTCGCCGCCGAGCGCGAACAGGGCATCACCATCGACGTGGCCTATCGCTTTTTTGCCACGGAAAAGCGCAAATTTATCGTAGCCGATACTCCCGGCCATGAGCAGTATACCCGGAACATGGTGACCGGAGCGTCCACCGCCGATCTCGCCATTATCCTGATCGACGCGCGCCGTGGCGTGCTGACGCAGACGCGGCGTCATTCCTACCTCGCCTCGCTCGTCGGCATCCGCAACATCGTCCTCGCCATCAACAAGATGGATCTGGTGAACTACAGCCAGGAGGTCTTCAACCGCATCCTCGGCGACTACATGAATTTCGCAGGCAGTCTCTCGCTCGAGACGATCGTTGCGATTCCTATGTCAGCCCTCGCCGGCGACAATATCACCGAAAAGAGCGGCAATACGCCCTGGTATATGGGGCCGCCGCTGCTCAGCTATCTGGAGACGGTGATAACCCGAAGCGCCGATGGCACGGCCTCGTTCCGCATGCCCGTGCAGTGGGTCAACCGCCCGAACCAGGATTTTCGTGGCTTTTCGGGGCTGGTGGCAGCAGGCGCCGTGAAGCCGGGGGACGTCGTGCGGGTCATGCCCTCGGGCCGCGAAAGCCGCGTCGCCCGCGTCTTCCTGGATGGGGACATGCCCTTGGCCGTCGCCGGCCAGTCGGTCACCATCACGCTCGCGGATGAGATCGATTGCAGCCGCGGCGATGTTCTGACCGGCGTCGATGACCCGATCGAGGTCTCCGATCAGTTCGAGGTCACGGTGGTCTGGATGAACGAAACAGCCATGCTGCCGGCGCGCAGTTATCTGCTCAAGCTCGGCACCAAAACAGTGGTCGCCTCGGTCACCGCGCTCAAGCACAAGGTCAATGTGAATACGCTGGAGCAGGTGGCCTCCAAGCAGCTGGCCATGAACGAGATCGGCCTTTGCAACCTCAGCCTGAGCCAGCCCATCGCCTTCGACCCCTATGAGAAGAACCGTGAGACCGGCGGCTTCATTCTGATCGACCGTTTCACGAACGAGACGGTCGCGGCAGGCTTTATCCATTTCGCATTGCGACGCGCCCAGAATATTCATTGGCAGGCGATCGGAATCGATCGGGCGGCGCGTGCCGCCCAGAAGGACCAGAAGGCCTTCGTTGTCTGGTTCACCGGCCTCTCGGGCGCTGGCAAATCGACCATCGCGACGATCGTGGAGCGCCGTCTACACGAGCTTGGCAAGCATTCCGCTATGCTGGATGGTGACAATGTGCGCCATCGGTTGAACCGGGATCTCGGCTTCACCGATGGCGACCGTGTGGAGAATATTCGCCGCGTCGGGGAGGTGGCACGCCTGATGACTGATTCCGGCCTCATCGTGCTGGTCTCGTTCATCTCCCCCTTTCGGTCGGAGCGGCAGATGGCGCGCGAGTTGCTGCCTGAGGGCGAATTTCTGGAGGTCTTCATCGACACGCCGCTCGCGGTGGCCGAGGAACGGGATCCGAAGGGCCTCTACAAAAAGGCGCGGCGGGGCGAGATCAAGAATTTTACCGGCATCTCCAGCCCCTATGAAGCACCGGAGGATCCTGAGATCCGTCTCGACACCACGTCGCTAACCCCGGAGCAGGCCGCCAGCCGCATCATCGATGCCCTGAGCGGGCGCGGCCTGCTGCAGGCCACCTCCCTATGAGAGAGGATGGCCCGAAGACCCTCTGTCGCGCCAGCCTGCTGGCCGCCATCAGGCCTGTGGCCGAGGAAGCTGGACGCGCAGCGCTCGCCTTCTACGGCGATAAGGCTGAGGTGCGGGAAAAGGCTGACGGTAGCCCGGTGACCTTGGCGGATGAGGCTGCGGAAGCCGTCATTCTGCCGGCACTCCGCGCGCTCACGCCCACAATCCCGGTGGTCTCGGAAGAGGAGGTCGCCCTGGGCCTTGGGCCGTCCCACGTCGGTGCCCGTTTCTGGCTCGTCGATCCGCTGGATGGGACGAAGGAGTTCCTCAGCGGCAATGGCGAATTCACTGTCAACATCGCCCTGATCGAGGATGGCCGGCCGGTGCTCGGCATCGTCGTGGCGCCTGCTCTGGGCGAGACCTATGGCGGCACGGATGGCCAGGCCTATGTGATCGATGCGGCCGGCGAACGGAAGATCCTGTGCCGCCGCCCGCCGGCGGAGGGGGAAACGGTGGTCGGCTCCCGCTCTCACGGCGATGCAACCGCGATGGACGCCTTCCTCAAAGATCGCCGGGTCGCCGCGTTCCGGGCGGCCGGAAGCTCGCTAAAACTCTGCCTCATCGCGCGTGGCGATGCCGATCTCTATCCTCGCCTCGGCACCACCATGGAATGGGATATCGCGGCGGGGCATGCGGTGCTTGCGGCTGCTGGCGGCCGCGTCACCACGGTGGACGGCAGCGTCTTCGTCTATGGGAAGCCGGATTTCCGCAATCCCCATTTCGTAGCTCATGGCGCGGGTTCGGCCTGAGCGCCACCCACCACGCCAGAACGCCAATCGTGCAAACCGCGGCCCCCGCTGGGCTTGTGCCTTCTGCCGACAAGAGGATTGGTAAGCGTCATGTTTATTTCCTTTGCCCATATACTGTCGGGATTTTTTGTCGGTCTGCTGGTCGGCGTCACCGGGGTCGGCGGCGGCTCGTTGATGACACCGCTACTCATTCTGTTCTTCGGCATTCATTCTTCGACCGCCGTCGGCAGCGATCTTCTCTATGCCGCGACGACCAAGGCGGTCGGCACCAGCGTACACGGTTGGCGCGGCAGTGTGGATTGGCGCATCGTGGGCAGGCTGATGACCGGCAGCGTGCCGCTGACGCTGATCACGATAATCCTCTGCTCGCTGCTCGGGGTCGCGCATCAAAAATCACACTTCCTCAATGATGCCCTGGGCATCGTCCTTGTCATCACCGCTTGCTTTGTCATCTTCCAAGCGCAGGTGACGCGCATCTTCGCGGGCTCTCTAGGCGAGCTCGGGGAGCGGCAGCGGGCGCTGCTGACAGTGTTTGTCGGCGCGATCCTCGGCATCATGGTGACACTCACTTCGGTTGGCGCCGGTGCAATCGGCGTTACCGCGCTCATCGTGCTCTATCCGAAGCTATCGCCGACGCGAATTGTGGGCTCCGACATCGCCCATGCCGTGCCGCTGACGCTGCTCGCAGGCATCGGCCATTGGTGGTTAGGAGACGTTAACTTTAGCCTGGTGGGCGCCCTGCTCATTGGCTCGATACCTGGTGTCATTCTGGGCAGCCTATGGTCGACCCGGATGCCGGATCGCGCATTGCGCGTCGCCATGGCCGCCGTCCTGCTGGTGGTGGGCGTCCGTCTCGTCGCCTGAGATGTCGCTGACCCCACCGGCCAAGAATGTCCCGCGACGAGACCCGCAATCACGGTGCGCTACCTGCCTATCTGCCGCGCTACGAGATGGTGATCAACGTATACTGCTTGCGCCATGTATAGATCAGCCCCGTGCCAATGCCATGCCGGTCGGCCACGACCTGCGCCACCGAACCAGGCGACAAGGTCTCGCGAACGATGGCCAGCTTGGCTGCTGTCAGTTTTCCGTAACTAAGAGAATGAAACTCGCAGCGAAATCAGCAACTTGATCTTTCTCTATGAGAATGACGGAGGGATTTTGCCCTTAACCAGGAAAACTGTCATTAAGCCAGTCTGGTCATCCGGTAGGTCGGAATTTGCGCCAAAAAGAACGATTTAGACAGGCCACGATCTCGACACCCGGGTGATCACGCAGCCAAGCGGCGACAGTGGCGGCCTCACGGTCAGGCAAAAGATCGACCACGTCGTTCGTCTCGAGGTCCACCAGCACCGTGCCGTAGCGACGACCCCGCCGCCATGCCCAGTCGTCGATGCCGAGAACACGAGGCGTACGACCGATCTCAGAAGGTCGAAGGGCCGAAGCTAGACGCAGCAGTGTATCCGGACTCGTCGGCGCCGAGATCCGTGCCGCTAAGCGCGCTCCGGCTTCGCCGCCGAGCGCAGGACCAAGCTGTTGCTGGAGATCTCGCAATCGCGCGGTCCGACGGCTAGCAGGCCTTGCCACGTCCATCAGGCGCTCCGCGAATGTACGGCGAGTGCAGTGGCGATTCACGCAATGAAACCGCCGCGCAGCGACGCGGAGCGTTACCGGCCGACCCAGCCACGGCAGGTCGTGCAGCAGACGTCGATACGTGCTGTGAATGCGTCGCGACAGATTGCGGCAGACCGGGCATTCCGCCGATGCTGATCGAGGCACTACTTCAATTAAGACCCGATAAAGTGTAAGCATTCGGCGTAGGCCGCAGGGCTATTGTGGATCGCTCGACAGTTTGATCTGGTGCTGATCAGGCAGCGAGAGCGGATGCCATCGGCCTCCAGTTCCATGGCAGCAGCTCGTCAAGGCGATGCGCGGGGTGGGCGGCGATCCGGCCAGGACGTCGGCGAGCCAGGCCTGAGGATCGATGTTATTCATCTTTGCCGTGACGATGAGGCTGTACATGGCAGCAGCCCGCTGGCCACCGCGATCGGAGCCGCAGAACATCCACGATTTCCGCCCGAGAGCTATGCCGCGTAGCGCGCGTTCGGCCGCATTGTTCGACAGGCACACACGCCCGTCTGTCAGGAACAGGGTAAAGGCGTCCCAACGTTTGAGTATGTAGTCGATGGCTTTGGCGAGGTCATGAGCCGAAGAGAGCTTGGCGCGTTGCTCGCACAAATAAACACGAAGCTCATCGACGAGCGGTCTGCTCAGTTTCTCGCGAACCACCCGCCGTTCTTCGGCGGTTTTGCCGTTGATGGGTCTCTCGATATCGAACAGCGCGTCGATGCGGCGCACGACCTCGATCGCGATGGGAGAGAGCATAATCACCTTCTTGCCCGCAGCCTGTCGTCGGGCGTTCTCCTCAAGATCGGCCATCGCGAAGAACGGACGCCGGGCATGAACCCAACATCCTGCCTCCAAGATGAGACCCGGACTTCGGTCGAGTAGGTAGAGTTTGCGGTATCCATCAAAGGCGTCAGCCTGGAAGAGTCCAGCATAGTTGGCCAAATGACTCTGCGGATGTTCGCCTTTCCGGTCGCGCGAATAATAGAACATCGCCGCAGGCGGCGATGTTCCGCCGAACGGCTTGTCGTCACGCACATAAACCCAGCAGCGACCCGTATCGGTCTTTCCCTTGGCGAGCACCGGCACCGTCGTGTCATCGCCATGGAGGCGTTCTGCCGCCATGACGTGGGCCTCGATCAGCTTCAAGATAGGAACCAGAACTGTGCAGCACGAGCCTACGGCGTCCGCCATGGTCGACAGGCTGATCGACACGCCTTCCAGGGCGTAGCGCTCGGCCTGCCGGTTCAGAGGCTGATGCTGACCGAACTTCTCGAACAGGATCATCGCTAGGAGGTTTGCCCCCGCCCATCCCCTGGCGATTACATGGAAGGGCGCCGGTGCCTGGCTAATCTTCTCGCAGTCCCGGCAGGTGAACTTTTCGCGTACCGTCTCGATACCTTCCACTGACGCGGAATCGATTCCAGGCTCTTGGTCACGTCCTCGCCCAGCTTGCGCAGCCGCTTCCCGCCACAGCAGTCGCACGCGGCTGGCGGGTCAACGACCACGCGCTCGCGAGGAAGGTGTTCGGGGAAGGTATTTCGCTCGGGGCGCTTACGCTTGAAGCCCGCCACCGTGGTGACCTTGGCAATGGCGATTTCGGCGGCCAATTCATCTTCGGTCGCGCTCGCTTCCAACTCCTCGAACTGTAGCGCCAGTTGATCGATGAGCTGGGACGATCTCTCCGAACGGGGGCCGTAGAGTTGACGCTCCAACTTGGCAATCCGCAGCTTCTGATGTGCGATCATGGCCAGGTCGGCCGAGGCGCGGGCTCGGGCGACAGCGAGTTCTGCGGCCCTCACGTCACGCTCCGCGGCCAGTTCCCGCATCTTGGCGCGCTCGATCGTCAGCGCCGCTTTCAGCGCGTCGATATCGTCCGGAAGGTCGGAGAGGTCGGCGTCCATGACCCCGATTGAATCATGAATCTCGGGCGATTAGTACCCGTTTTATGCCGAGTAGGGCCTTTTTGGCTATCCCGCGCTCGCCGGGCGGAAGGTATGGCGAGGGTTCCGCCAGTCGATTCCGTCGAGCATGTAGCCCAATTGTGCCGCTGAGATCGCCACCACGCCATCCGCGGGCGATGGCCAGGTGAAGCGACTTTTCTCCAACCGCTTGGCATAGAGCGACATCCCGACACCGTCATGCCAAAGGACCTTAATGAGATCGCTTCTGGCCCCTCTGAACACGTAGAGATCGCCCGCGTGCGGATCCCGACCCATGGCTTGTTGAACCTGCAGGGCGAGGCCGTTCATACCGCGACGCATATCCGTCCGTCCGACCGCCAACCATACGCGCACACTTGCGGGGAATGCGATCATCGCCGCTCCAACGCATCCAGCACGACGCGCAGGGCGGCGGCTTTGATGGTGCCACTGATCCGAACCCGATAACCGCGCGGAAGCTCGATCTCTATGAGGTCGGTTGCGGGCGCCACAGTCGCCACTACGGGCTCATCCGGCGTCACGACGAGCGGCACAAGTTGCGGCGACCCCGCAGACGGCTCCTCGCCATAGCGCTTGCGCCAGGTGAAGACCTGGTTGGTGTTCACGTCGAACTGTCGCGCGACCATCGACACCGATGCCCCTGGCACCAGGGAAGCCGCCACGACCTGCCGCTTGAGCGCTTCAGGCCACGACCTATTCTGCCGCCGCACGCCCAAATTTGTGTCCATCTTCTCGTTTGTGGACACTTCCCACCATCACGCTCCGAAGGCCGATAGCCTCTGTGATATCCTCAAATATCGGAAGGCAGCCGCTGCCGAAGGGATACGATAAAGTGTCGAGACCACCCGGATCACCTTAAGCGAACGCGGAATGAAAGACAGCAAGGCGGAGGACACAGGGACGAGCACCATGGACATGAATCCATGTCTCTCCTTGATTCGCCCTCATAGTAAAAGCCTGGGAGCACGGGAAGTGCGGGAGAACCAGTTTCACTCCGGTATCAACAGTTGGATGGACCAGCACCGAATCTCATCGGAACGCGACGTCTGCAACTCGCCGCTGAAGCTGGCGGCGGTATCGGTCTGCTCATCCTGCCGGACACAGATCTCGTTCCGCCGTCTGCCGCCAGGAGCCGATGGCGGGTGTCATCCGCCTTGGCTATCCGGCCCGGCACCCCTTCCTGGAGCCTTTCGCTGCTCCGCGTCTCCGGCGGCCGTCCCGGCGCGTGGAACGTCTCCTGGGATTGCTCGGCGAAGCAACTCGTCTGCAGCATCGGCGTCGGGCACATGGACAAGCAACCTTTCCGTTCCGGCGCGTGAGAACCCGACGCTACCTCGTGCTGCATCTGCCGCGGTTGGCGACGGACCGCATCCGACATCCTGAGCCTGACCTTAAGGAGCTCCCGCTCGCTGCTTGGGACACCTTCGGCAACCGTCATCCGCTGACATGTGTCGATGCGACGGGAACCACGCTGCATGCCGTGCGACTGCGGAAATTGCAGCTTGATCCTACGCATCTGCCGCCGGGACAACCAGATAAGGTCACTCATTGGCGGTAGCTCCGACACCACCAATAAGTCAACTGATTGCCGCACCTCAGACAATTTAAGAGGTCCTGCGCCTAGTTGATCACGAAACCTAATCTCGCCAACTGAGACGGTGTACCAATATCATAGTCAAGTTCATAGTTCGTTACTTCACCAGCTTGGAATGACGATTTTTGCTCCGGATGAAGCTCGCTGTCTATTACCTCTGAATGCAATTGAACTCCACCGCATTTCGTTCCATCAACGCATGTAACATGCGGACGAAATCTCAGGAATCCATCGAACTTTTTTGCAACATTTGGTAAATGAATAGCAATTGCAATATCTTCGCCGCGCACAGTCCATACCAGAACAACATATGAAATAGGTTTAGTTGCCACCATGCAATCACCGTCCCTGCAAACGATGTTGCGGACTTGGTCATGTGGTGTTTGCGACAGATCGAAATAAGGATAAAGTGGGCCGATCGAGCGATCTCTTCCGGAAAAATACACCTTTAACTTTCGATTGTCAGGGCTGAAGTACATGCCGTAGTCGAATTGAAATCTTTTCCATACGGTGCTAATTTGATGCCGAACAGAATATTGAAAATGTAAACGAATTATATGAGACCCGTTGTCCACCAATAATTTTTCGGCAAGAAAATTTAGCCGCCCTTCTCCAAAAAGTATTCCTGAACCATAACATGGGCTCGTATTTATTTCAGCACTCGGATCAGATCCTGATGGGCGGTAGTCATTTGAATATAACGGTAACCAAGACAATTGTTGGAAGCCGAAATTAGGTACTACACTAAGCGGCGCTTCGTAACCCCATACTCGAGCACTGTTGCCCGCTGCTTGGTTGAAATGCCTAGTTTCACCCGATCTAGCATCGACTCCTCCCATGCTAACCTGCCAAGCAGCGCCACCCGCGCTTCGTGAGTCAATCACATTCATAGGGAGATCACTTGCTGAGGGATTTATTAAATTGAGAGCTACGATTACACCTCCTATTGTGCGATCGAGGCCAACATTGACCCAAGCGTCTGATCCTTTAAAGGTCAGTGCATCTGTTGGAGATGCCTGGTTCGGTACACCAGCGATGTTGCAGTTAAGTTTCTCGCTTGTGTCGGAATTTTTAGCAGAAAATGAGTCAATTCGGCTAAACTTAAATGTTAGACGCTTTATTACGTTTGGTGATATTTCTACCGTAATTTGTTGTTGGCTAAGCCTTTCAGGTCCAGGAAGTATTTCTCGTATTCTTCCTTTGCAACTGGCGCAGCCGTAAACGTCAACACTGAAACCAGATGGAACTTGCACTCCGACTTCATATAATCCGATAGGTAGCTTCAACGACACGTCCGGTTGTGAAGACCCAAAACTTGGGCCATAATCATTGAATGGGATTTGGTGATTGGGTGTAAGATGTGACAATCGTCGGATGGATATTGTGGACCCAGGAGTCGTAAAAAGCTCACCCCGCTCGTCAAGTTTACGGATTTTCATTTCTCCTAATTGCGTCGCTGTGGTGTAGGGTCCAAAGTTCGGCGCTGTGCCAAAACTTTCCGGCACAGCTACCGAAACTTGGCCAAAAATTATTAAAGCAACCGAAATAAAACCAATAAATGAGTTATCGCGAAAGTTGGTCATACTTTGTCCAAGATAAACGTGTAAAAATTAGAATTTCTAACATTGAAACCCAGTTTTTATTGTAAGCGGTGCCGTCGGGACTATAAACATTACAAGCTGCATGCAAGTCGTCAAACAAAGAACACCACGAATGTTGCACAATCCTGTACCAACGTTAGTGACTGGTTGAGAGTGCGACTAGGTCGGTCTATCGAGCCTTACGTCATTGGGATCGTCCTCCGCTTCCCTCCCGGCACCACATAGTCAGCGCCTGTCCTCAACCCCCGCAATCTCAGACGGTCCCCCACTGCAGCAGGCCCTCTTTAGAACGTATTAGAGCTAATTGGTTCTAGCAGAAATATGCGGCTACGACTATACAGAGAGCTCTATCAATCGCTTGTTCGGATGTTGCCTATGCAAAGTTCTAATGACATCACACGGCTCATAGAAGAGGCAAATATTGCTCTAGACAACTTAGATGCGCAAGAGTTTCTGAGCATCGGATTGGCCTGTGTCGAAGCATCGGTACCGCCGATCAAATTAGCTCAGCTCGCCATCAAGGCACGTCAACGCGGCCTAGCTGATTGCGGCCGTCAGTTACTTGAACAATACCGGGCGACTGGATCCAAACCAGATGAAGCCATCTATGTCGAGCTCGCTTTTCAAAAGCGGCTTGCGGGTCTTCACGATGAAGCTGCAGAACTTTTCTCTGCTGCGGCCGCTCTTCCAAATTCTCGTTTTTCTACTAAGTTAAATGAAATTCATATGCTTTTTTCGGCGGGTTCCTTTGATAGGGCTCGATCATTAATCGCATCGGTAACAACGATAAGCTCATCACAATATCAACTACTTCACTCGATGTCGGAGTTTGGAAACTACTTGGAAAGCTTTCCCAAGCAGTATTCAGAACGGAAGTTTAGTGTCATTAGATCTAGTGAGCGATGGCTTGACCATGATCAGGTCTCACGCAAAATCTTGGATGCAATTGAGAGCAAATCTGCTTTTTCACTTATTCGATTAGGGGACGGGGAAGGGGCATTCCTTCGAATCGACAAGGATGATGAGCGTAGCTATCAAAATCTATATGATGCAAATCGTCAAAATCGAATGGCAATGTGGTTTGGATCACAATTTGACTGGAGGAAGAACGGTTTTTTTGAGGAGACCCAGAACCTACACAAGTCGATCCAAACGTCAGATATTGTGGCCATTCCAGACCTAGCCTGGCTAGGAAACGGATACTCTATATCTAGTCAAAGTGGTATACCATCGCTTGTAAATATTATGCGATTATTTTCTAATCCTACGCAACTTCCAGAAGATCTGAATTTTACAAAGGCGACCATTGCTAAGGATTTGCACCTTCACGGCTATTTCGAGGTTATATTGCGAGCCATTAAGCGTGTAACGATTATTAGCTGTTTGCCGGATTTGCCAAATTTAATGCGAGGTTATTTCGGTATTAAAGACGTTACGTTTCTCCAAATCCCGGGCGAGCAAGGTTCACGCGAAGCTTTAGGAGGGCAAGTTGACTTCAGCACGCACTATCCTGAGATTTACAGGCAAGTTCAAAACGCCTTGGATAAGCCATGGCGCGGAGAAGTTGTGCTCATTGCTGGAGGAATTTTGGGTAAACTCTATGCATCAAACATCAAACAACACGGCGGTATAGCCCTGGATATTGGTTCTCTAGCCGACAGATGGCTTGGCAAAAAGACTAGGCCCGGTGATGATCCTAGATTCAAATTGGATTTATGACGCATGAGCTGCTGCCGGTTTCGTGGACACGCAGCTTAAGCTGACGCTTTGATCCGCTCGAATTCCATAGGGCTGAGATAGCCGATGGTCGAGTGGCGTCGGCGTAAATTATAGAACCGTTCGATGTAGTCGAATACGTCGGCTCGAGCCTGGTCCCTCGTGCGATATACCTTGCGGGCTGTTCGCTCAGTTTTCAGCGAGGAGAAGAAGCTCTCCATTGCCGCATTGTCCCAGACATTCCCTGACCGACTCATGCTGCAACTAACGTTATGATCTGCCAAGAGCTTCTGGAACTGTTCACTGCTGTACTGGCTTCCCTGGTCCGAATGATGCAGCAACGCATCTGGTTTGCCGCGGCGCCAGATCGCCATCATTAACGCGTCGGCCACAAACTGAGCTGTCATTGTGACGCTCATCGACCAGCCCACGACACGACGCGAGAAAAGGTCAATGACGGCAGCCACGTAGAGCCAACCTTCTGCCGTCCAAAGATAGGTGAAGTCGGCGATCCACTTCTGGTTCGGTGCTGTAGCTACGAATTGGCGGTCCAGCACGTTGGCAGCCGCCTCGTTCCGCTCGCCCTTGTCGGATGGCAGGCCTCTGCGGCGCGGTCGGGCCCGTAAGGCTTGCTCGCGCATGAGCCGCTCAATGCGGTGCAAGCCACACACGTCACCCTCGGCCAGGACGTCATGCCAGACGCGCCGGGCGCCATAGGTCCGGTCGCTGCCGACGAAGCTGGCCTTGACGTGCGCGCCGAGAATTTCGTCGCTGCGTGCCCGAGCGCTGGGCGATCGGGTGAGCCAGGCGTGGAATCCACTGCGTGAGACACCGAGCGCCTCGCAAAGCCACCGCACCGGCCAAATCCCTCGATGCTTCGCCACGAAGCCGAATTTCATATCGACTCCCTCGCGAAGTAGGCCGCGGCTTTTTTTAGGATATCGCGCTCCGCCTTGAGCTTTGCGACCTCACGCCGCAGACGATCTATCTCCTGCTGATCCGGCTTGAGCTGGCCCTGGCCCGGAAATGCCTGCCCAGGATCCGAGGTAACCTCCTTGATCCATCGTCGCAGAATGCTTTCGCCCACATCCAGGTCCCGGCTGGCCTGCACCAATGAAATCCCACGTTCATTAACTAGCCGGACCGCCTCCAGCTTGAACTCCCGGCTGAACTGTCGTCGCGTCATTTGCATCCTCCAATCTCGCGAAACACCTTAATCTCGGTGTCCACCAAACCGGCAGCAGCTCAATACGCCACAACGCTTGCCAGCCTGCACATCGTGGCCTTTGCTTGTCTCATACTCAGACAAGCAGCCGCTATCGCCGCAGGTTCATAACTCCCTCTAAGTCGGCCGTATCCTTTGGGTCTTTGAGGAGTCTCTTGCGCGGCGTGCCGTCTGTGCACGCCGCGTCACACCGCCGGCACGGTCTGGGGCCGAGTTCGTTACTGGAATTTCACGAGACATCTCCAGCGTTGATTCCGTCGCAGAAATGGCTTACATTATCGCCAAACATCGAACACGCAGCCAACCCAACTCCCGAAGCAGCGCTTACAATAGCTTAATTCTTAGAATCCGTAGAGAAATAGACTTCCAGTTCTTTCCTGTAGAACGTATTCAACAATTGATTTTCAAGATCAGCATCTTCTTTTGATATCGACAGAGTTGACGATTCCGATCTCATATTGTGTATGTCTGGAATGTCTTCCCCTGTTAAGGTTCTCAGCAGCCCGATTGCTCCATTCGTATCTGAGACATCAAACAAGTTTGAGTACCGAGACCTTACAAGACCAAGATAGCCCGTCATTGGATCTGTATGATGTCTGAAATCATCAAAAACTTTTCGATATTCATGGAAGTTCCTTAAAACTTCACTGAAGCTCGGATTCGAACTGAGCCCATAGTAAACGCTTTTTCCCTGCGCATCCCGCACAAGACTCTGAGCTTCTCGGATATTCTTCCGATAGTACGACCTTAGTCGATCCAAAGGGTGGCGAGTAATCGCTACCTTAGCATAATCTTTGTATGTAGAATCTAATTCCTGAAACGCCACGACCTTTTCAAATTCTTGAACGTGAAAATGGGATGCTTCAAGTTGCCGCTGCTTACTTGAAGCGACAAGGATCGCATCTTTTAATGATGACGAACCACACTTAGGTATGTTGATATAGATCAATTTGAGATTTTCTAATAATAACAATTTAGTATATGGTATCTTTGCCGTTATTATATCCATAATGTGAGGTCTATTGAGCCTCAGGATAACGTTCCTCATCATTGAACGAGCAACTATTTCGTCCCCGATCAGACGATAAACCCTTGCAAGTTTAAGCCAAACATCCGGGTGGTCCTGAACCTCTAAGTAGCTACGCAATAGCGTCAGCGCTTTATCAACATTTTCCTCAGCAATTGCTTTGCTTGATTCCTGTAAGATTTTTGCAACGCCGGCTGCTTTTCTCTCATCGATTGGCGGCAACGGCACCGAGCCTTGGCGAACTGAATCTGCATCCACGTCTATCGTCTCTCACTGTAAATATCTCATCATAGACTTCTCCAGGTTCCGTTGTAAATGCTGACGAATTTCGGATAGATTCCAGAGGCGTCACAGCTAAATAATCACACATTATAAGGATTTGGAATGGCCAAGAACGAGTTCAAGTGATCGATACACCAAATTTGTAGCAAATCCGTCGATCCTGCATTTAGTTCATTGGACCCCCTTCACATTGCATCTCTCAAGCAGCGTGCAGTAGCTCAGGCTAGGATAGAAGCATGAAGAAGCCGCTCGACCGTCATTCTTACCACTCCGAATTTTGCCAATGCCCCCGAATTGTGTGGCACTATCAAATGTCAAGGCTGAGCCTTTGAATCGGGCCCATTCTGGGTTAGCGCGGCGTTATCATCCTGTATTAGAGTATGCGGCAATAGTGCTTGAAGTCGAAGTAAGTTCCGCGAACGTGGTTCGAACACGTCGGCCGGATACAAATATTGCCACTGCTATGCCTTCATCCGCCGTGAGGGTTACTTGCATTGTAAGGTTTTGGCTGCTCGTCACCACCCCACATCATGCTTTACTTTGCTACGCAGCGGATCACAGCAAACCGCGGAAAACAGGCGTTCAACAGTCTGCTAAGAGTCCGTTTGAGAAAGGTTAGCTATGGGAGATCCGCCGCAAGAGCAGGCTGCCCATGGCGACGTGGAAAATGGCTTCGGATACATCGAGGCGGGTCTCGTAATCGCGGACGAGCCTGCGCCAGCGTGTCATCCAGCCGAAAGTGCGTTCTACGACCCAGCGCCGCGGCGACACTTTGAAGTCCGGGTCTTTGTCGGTTCGGCGTACGATCTCCAGCACGAAGTCCCGAAACATAGCTTTGTCGAGCAGCTTGGTGCGGTCATAGGCGCCATCGGCAAACAGATGCTTGAGCCAAGGCCAACGCTTGCGGACAGCGTCGAGGATGGCCTGTGCTCCGGCGCTGTCGGAGATGTCCGCCGTGGTCACATTGACCATCAGCAATCGTCCGTCGGTATCGACGGCGATGTGGCGCTTGCGAATGACGATCTTTTTGTTGGCGTCATAGCCTCGCGCTTGAGTGTGGGGCGCTTTCACCGTCTGGCTGTCGAGCACGCCGCCCGTGGGGCTGGCTTCAGTTCGCGGTCGAGCATGAGCGACACGTCGTGAATGGTCTGGAACAACATGCGGCGAACGAACCGCCTGAACCACCAGTAGACGGTTTGCCACGGGGCGAAATTGATCGGCAGCATGCGCCAGCCACCGCCACGGCGCGCCAGATATCGGATCGCATTCAGTATCTCGCGCAAGTCAACGCTGATTTTGCGGCCGCGCTTGGGCGGCTTGGGCAACAGCGGCTGGATACGCTCACACTCGCCGTCAGTCAGGTCAGTCGGATACCGCTTGGTCTTGTGGGCGATGTCGGCCATCCGGCCTCGATTCTGTTGGGTCCACATTCCAAGCTTGAATCACACCGGACCGGGCCGCCACAACCATTCTCAAACGGTCTCTCATCACGCCTAATTTCGATTCTGCGAGCTCGACCTTGGGCTATTGATCGCTCACGGGTCAGTGCATGCGATATTTTCATGGGGAAGATCAATCACTAGTTACTCGTGCAACTCAAGACGATCTAGAGCGAACGCAAAGAATTTCGAACAATCCAATCAAATCCTGTTCAATACGAGCTCCGGCGATCTGTGCTCCCGACCCACTATGATCTTTAAGCACGCCAGCGTATCCAAGAGCTCTAGCTCGCATTTCTTCAATGTCATGCTCCGTTAGAATGCCTTTTTCTTTCAGTTGCTGTATCAGCGACTGTATCAACATGGTAGATGCATTAACCTTCGTGAGAAGGTTGTCAATATTTGCTCCTGGGAACGCCACTCTCTATCTTCCTCTTCGATTACGCGTAGAACCTCAAAAAAGTATTTTAGCAGTACGCTGAAAAAGGGGTATCCCTTTGGAAGCGGCCGACTCCTGATATGCGAGTGCATCGTAGGCTATAGCCTTCGGAGTGCGATGGTGGAGAGTGACCACAACCGAGAAGATAGACCCAAGTTGGGTGTCCGGCGGCAGAAGAGGTAGTGGCCTGAGCGCTGAAATAGCAGGTCGTGGTCGGCTCTTTTCTGATGGTCTTTGACATATTAGCTGCTCGCGCTTGGAGCTGCGCGGATGATAGGCGACGACTTCGTCGGCTAAAAGCACGACGATGTGGTCGGCATGGGCTCGCACCAGCCCGCCGCGACCGGCGGCGCGGGCGTCGATACTGTAGTGGTTTCGGTCGTCGGTGATCAGGCAGGTGGTCGTGGCGCGCATGGGCTTTTCGCTGAATGTCAATCGGCTGTTGATTTCCGCGGAGATCTGACCCGGGGGGATGCGGACAAAAACTTGGACTGGGTTAAGCCTTGAGTCCGAGACTTTCTCGGTATTCGATGGGGCTGAGAAAGCCAAGAGAGATCTTGATTCGCTTTGCGTTGTACCAGCTGATGTAGGAATCGACTACCTGAATGAACTGCTCAATGGTCGTGGCCTTCCAGTCCCGAGGGCAGAACAGTTCCGTTTTCAGCCGTCCGAAGAAACCTTCGCATGCAGCGTTATCAGGCGAGCACGCCTTGCGAGACATCGAGCGAATCAACTTTGCGTCACCGATCCTCGATAGCCAACCGGGCCAGCGATAGTGGGCGCCACGATCTGAGTGAACGATGGGTCGGGCGTTGCCGTCAGCTACCGTCTCGATGGCTGCATCCAGCATCGTGTTGACCAGTTCAGCATCTGGATGAGCCCCAATGGACCAGCTGATGACCATGCCATCGAAGCAGTCGATGATGGGCGAGAGGTGGACCTTACCCGCCGGGATCTGGAACTCGGTGATGTCGGTCAGCCACTTCTCGTTCGAGGCCGCTGCCCGGAAGTCGCGATTGATGAGGTTTTCGGGCGCCGGACTGATCTCCCCGAGATAGGAGCCGTACCGGCGCCGCTTTGGCTTGGAGACGACCAAACCCTCTTGTTTCATCAACCGCTGCATCACCTTCTCCGAGATCGTGATGCACTGCCTGGTCAGCGAAGCTTGTAGCCTGCTGTAGCCGTAGCAGCAGTTGTTCAGTTCGAAGATGTCGGTGATGGTTTGCCGCAGGACAAGGTAATTGTCTGCCATCTTCACACGGCCTTGATGGTAAAAGTACGAGCTGCGCGCCAGATCCACCTGAGCAAGGAGCTCTGGAAGAGTATAAAGCTCTTTGAGGGCGTCAATCAGCAATGTCTTCTCCCGGTTGGTCAGGAGCTGCAGATCGACGCCCAGGCCTTTTTTTACTATTTCATTGGCCTTCTTCAAGAGGTCGCGCTCGAGTTGCAGATGCCGGATGTCACGCTGCAGCAATTCGAGTTGTCGTTGCAGCTCTGCCAGCTCTGGTGCCGGCGGTGAGTTGTTGTTGCGGTTCATGGATGCGGGAGCCTCTGGGCCGAGTAGCTGGTTTTTCCAGTTGTACAACGTCGGCCTGCATACACCGAGCTTTCCCACCACAGCCCGCGCACTTTCTTGTCGACTGCAAAGGCCGATGACTCCGGCCTGCTTAAATGCCTCGGGATAGCTTGGACGACCAGACCTCCCAACGATGGGTTTCCTGGCCTCAGGAAGCGCCTCGCGAACCCATGTGGTCAAACTCCCACGACCGGGATAGCCCAATGCCCTCATCGTCGCAGCAATGCAGCGATCGTGAGTGAGGTAGTGTTCAACAGCCGCCTCCTTCTCCGCTTGCGAGTACTTGGGATCCCGGCCCGCATAGCCCACCGGCAAATCGAGACGTTGCTCGTATTCCCGGTGCCAGCCCTTCAGGGCATTCTTGGAGGGGTAAACCAGCTGACGAATGGTCGCCCTGACGCGTTTGTCGAGCTTGATGAAGAGTTCGACAGCTCGAACCCTGTCTTCGTACGAATGCATGAACTAACTCCTGGTAGTCCAAGTTTTTGTCCGCATCCCCGGCGTTCCATCGAGAATTGACCCGGGTGATTTATGATTTCGGCGTCAGGGCGCCGTCAAGGGAGAAGCCTTCTTCTTTCGTTTTTGGGTTTTCTGAGCAGAGCTATTCCTGAAGCGGAAGCTGTCGTTGCCGGTTTCGAGGATGTGGCAATGATGCGTCAGGCGATCCAACATCGCGGTTGTCGCCTTCGAGTGCTGCCAAGGTTGGATCGTGAGAAAACCTTGGCGTCGATCAGGGGAAACCGGCGTTTATCGCGCTGCACGTGGGCGACACGTGAGCTGCTGCCGGTTTGGTGGACACCGAGATTAAGGTGTTTCGCGAGATTGGAGGATGCAAATGACGCGACGACAGTTCAGCCGGGAGTTCAAGCTGGAGGCGGTCCGGCTAGTTAATGAACGTGGGATTTCATTGGTGCAGGCCAGCCGGGACCTGGATGTGGGCGAAAGCATTCTGCGACGATGGATCAAGGAGGTTACCTCGGATCCTGGGCAGGCATTTCCGGGCCAGGGCCAGCTCAAGCCGGATCAGCAGGAGATAGATCGTCTGCGGCGTGAGGTCGCAAAGCTCAAGGCGGAGCGCGATATCCTAAAAAAAGCCGCGGCCTACTTCGCGAGGGAGTCGATATGAAATTCGGCTTCGTGGCGAAGCATCGAGGGATTTGGCCGGTGCGGTGGCTTTGCGAGGCGCTCGGTGTCTCACGCAGTGGATTCCACGCCTGGCTCACCCGATCGCCCAGCGCTCGGGCACGCAGCGACGAAATTCTCGGCGCGCACGTCAAGGCCAGCTTCGTCGGCAGCGACCGGACCTATGGCGCCCGGCGCGTCTGGCATGACGTCCTGGCCGAGGGTGACGTGTGTGGCTTGCACCGCATTGAGCGGCTCATGCGCGAGCAAGCCTTACGGGCCCGACCGCGCCGCAGAGGCCTGCCATCCGACAAGGGCGAGCGGAACGAGGCGGCTGCCAACGTGCTGGACCGCCAATTCGTAGCTACAGCACCGAACCAGAAGTGGATCGCCGACTTCACCTATCTTTGGACGGCAGAAGGTTGGCTCTACGTGGCTGCCGTCATTGACCTTTTCTCGCGTCGTGTCGTGGGCTGGTCGATGAGCGTCACGATGACAGCTCAGTTGGTGGCCGACGCGTTAATGATGGCGATCTGGCGCCGCGGCAAACCAGATGCGTTGATGCATCATTCGGACCAGGGAAGCCAATACAGCAGTGAACAGTTCCAGAAGCTCTTGGCAGATCATAACGTTAGTTGCAGCATGAGTCGGTCAGGGAATGTCTGGGACAATGCGGCAATGGAGAGCTTCTTCTCCTCGCTGAAAACTGAGCGAACAGCCCGCAAGGTATATCGCACGAGGGACCAGGCTCGAGCCGACGTATTCGACTACATCGAACGGTTCTATAATTTACGCCGACGCCACTCGACCATCGGCTATCTCAGCCCTATGGAATTCGAGCGGAACAAAGCGTCAGGCTAAGGTGCGTGTCCACCAAACCGGCAGCAGCTCATACGTCGCACCTGGCTCGACCATCAAAGCAATTTTCGACCCCACAAAGCGCGCCAATGTCTTTCGTCTGTCGAGGCCGTCCAGGTAAACTTCAGAAGCAACGACATCAGCGCCTTAGCTCTTTTAGGAGCACATTTTCTATAATTCCGTATATCGCTGCTCAAATCAAAAATTCCCCACTTGACTATCAAATTTACGTTGGAGATATACATAGATGGTTCTCCTTCTATCGTCGCCCGAGCGCAAACGGCTAATCCGCAACACAAAACACTCTTTCGAATCATATGGATGGGAAATAGTTGGAGGCGATGATGTTTCTGAAGCGGATTTCATAGCCAAGCACGATCAATCTCGCCTTTTTATTCAGTGTATAGATGAAAACATAAGAAAGTTTATTTCGAACGAAACGCTGATAAGCCAAATGTCTAGTGACGTAAGCATATTGAGGGCGAGGAAGAATGTTAGATTAGTCTACGTGCTGAATTTTACTCCGGATGGTCAGCCACTTAGTCAACTACTATTGTCGGATGTTATAGCTTTCCACCTCAATGAAGTCGAAAAAATCATTGGAATCGCCACTATCACCGTATACTCAAAAGATTTAGACGAACGGCAAGTGTCGTTATTAAAGTCTCAACGCAATAGTTGCTTGCGCCTTTCGCGAAATTATCTCGATATTGGCGGTATTGAGAATGCGATAGATTGGGCAAGATTCGCAGTGCAAGCAGACAAAAAGATGGCGGCTGCATCATACGTGTTTCTGCTTAAAATTCTGGTTGATCACGGCTACAGAGCTCAAGCGGCAGAAGTTTCCGAATTAGCTCTTTCATTGGCGCCCGACAACTTGGGATTGTTATCACTTAGCAAAACTCTAGCTCATCAGCTTAACCATTCAACCAAGGTCGAGCAGCTGAATGAAAAAATCCAGTCGGTCAGTCAACGACCAGATCACAAGTTCCGGCAAAGATTTGCTCAATTAAGCGGTCGGGATAATGATAGGGATGTGACCCTTGATCGTAATAGTTCACCGAACTCGAAGGTCAAAACTAAACCGAAAAGGTGGTTTAGGCGGCTGATTAAATGGGTAAGTTGATCACAAATCCAATGATGTAATTGACGGCCGCAAGCATGCCAGCGTCCTACACGACTTTCTGGGGAAGCTAAAACCGCTGGACCGTCGGTCCGTGTTGTAGCACGCTAGTTTGCTTCGGCATGGGAGAAGAGCCCCCTTTCGCCATGCCGAAACACACTCTGGAGCCATCCAAAGTGACCAGTCCCCATCGAGTGGTCCATGCACAATTTTATTGAACGGCAGCATGAGATGCTGAACCCGTTGGTGGAGTATGCGGGGACGCGGCGGTGTCGGTGAGGTGATCGTCTCCGGTGCTGGCGGTCGATAGGCAAGCGACGAGTGCGGTCGGTGACGTGATCCCCGTTTCTCATCCAGCCGTAACGAGAGTCCGGGCGTGATCTGATCCGTCTTGTTGATGGGTGGCAAGAGCCCGGCGCGCGGAGCCCTCAGGTAGCGCAGGGCGCTGGGCGGTCTCGCCGCAGAGCCTCCGGGCGTATTCCTCAGGCGTCAGGTAGCCGAGGCTCGAGTGAGGCCGCACCTCGTTGAAGTCATGTCGCCATGCTTCGAGCTTGGTCCGGGCGTCGCGGAGCGAGCTGAACAGGGTCTCGTTCAGGCACTCGTCCCGCAGGCGCCCGTTGAAGCTTTCGCTGAAACCGTTCTGCTGAGGCTTGCCGGGGGCGATGTAATGCCAGCCGACCTTCTGCTTGTCGGCCCATTCGAGGATGGCGTTCGACGTCAGCTCCGTGGTAAGCGACCGGTGATGGCCGCCTTGTCCGAATGAAGGGTTTTCGCTCTCTTCTGTTGTATGGACAGCGAGAGAATCTCAACCACTGAAGCTGCGACTGTGGCAGCCACTGTGGCAACTTCTGAGTCTCGGATCGAGATCGTCTCTGAACGACGGCCAGCTTATAGCGCGGCCTTTCGCGCACGGGTCGTGGCGGAATCATCTGGCCCAGGGGTCCGGGCTCCAGACTTAGCGCATCGCTACGGTATCCACGTCAGCCTCATCTATCGATGGCGCCGGATGGCGAAGGCACAAACGATGGTGACATCCTCTGTCCCATCGCGGCGCAGGCGGCCGGACACCGTAGAGGCGGCCCCCGTGGAGGTGCCGGTCACCTTCATCCCGCTCGGGATTGTCGGACCTCCAAAGCCCAAGGTTCAGCCATCTACCGAGGCCCGCGGCACATCGACGCTCGGCATGGACATTGCCAAGGTTTCGCGGCGGCCCCGGGGGGCCGTTCCGCGGCGCGACAGGGATGAGCGACCGAGCATCATCGAGATCGACATGGCGGGCGGCACGACACTGCGGGTGGATGCGACCGTCGATGATGGGGCGCTCCGCCGCGTGCTGGCCGTGCTGCGGAGCCTATCGTGATCCAGGTTGCCGCGGGCACGCGGGTCTACCTGGCGTGTCGTCCTGTCAGCATGCGCTATGGGTTCGATGGTCTCGCGGCCCAGGTGGCACCGATCCTGGGCGTCGATCCCTTCTCGGGCCATGTCTTCATCTTCCGCGGCAAGCGAGCCGACTACCTGAAGTGTAGCGCGGCGATCTGGACCGGAAAGAGCGTCAATCAGGACTGGAAAGTGCAGTCGCGGCAAACGATGATTGACGCTGCACGACAAGAGGGCAAGAGCTTTTTGATTTTGCCCCGCGTCAATCAGATGGAGTTTTGATTGACGCGCGAGTGGGTGGCCGTCCGGGTCCGGCTTTTCGGTCGATCGCCGCTCTTCTTCTGAAGCTTTCAACGTTCATCTCGAAGATGGTGGCGTGGTGGACCAATCTGTCGACGGCGGCCAAGGTCATAGCTTGGTCGGGGAAAATTCGTCCCCATTCGCCGAAGGGTTGATTGGCGGTGATCAGCATGGATCGCCGCTCGTATCGCGCGCTGATGAGTTCGAACAGGACGCTGGTCTCGGCCTGATCCTTGGTGACGTAAGCAAGGTCATCGAGGATGAGCAGATGATACTTGTCAAGTTTGGCGATGGCCGCCTCGAGTTGCAGTGCTCGGCGGGCAGTCTGGAGCTTTTGGACAAGATCGGTCGTGCGGGTATGCAGGACGCGCCATCCGTTCTCGACGAGTGCGAGCCCCAGTGCCGCACCAAGATGGGATTTGCCTCCGCCAGGTGGGCCGAAGAACATCAAATTGGCGCCTTGGTCGAGCCAGCTATCGCCCGCCGCCAGGGCCATGATCTGAGCCTTGCTGACCATCGGCACCGCGTCGAACTCAAAATTGTCCAGGGTCTTTCCCACCGGCAGGCGGGCTTCCTCGACGTTACGTCGAATGCGCCGGTTCGCGCGTTCCGCCATCTCATGCTCGGCGAGCGACGCGAGGAAGCGTGCCGCTGGCCAGCCCTCCTTGTCGGCGCGCGCGGCGAAGTCGGGCCAGATGACCTTGATGGTCGGCAGCCGCAAATCATTGAGCGCCAGCGTGAGGCGACCAGTGTCGATGGCGTCTGCGCTCATGCGGCTTCTCCCACGACAATGGTGGCAAGTTCGTCGTAGGCGCTGAGGGGCATGTAGGTGACGACGATCGCGGGCAGCGCCGCGGCATCGGGCGTGAAGACCCCTCTCAGGACGCTCATATCGGGCAGGATATCGGCATCGAGGTCTCGCGTGAGACGCTCGGCGAGTTCACCTTCGCAGGCTCGGTCATGGGCCAGAGCCAGAAGATCGACCACGGTGCGGCAGGCCACACGTGCCGAGACGGTGGCCAGCAGAACGTCAAAAGTTCGGCGATAGGCTTGGCGAGGAAAGAGCTTGTCGCGATAGACCAGCCCCATGAGCGCCATCGGTTTGCGCCTCAGCGAATGGATCAGATGACGATAATCCACGACGTGATCGTGGGCCCCACTGGCATGGGCGCGGCCCCGCGGCATGGTCATCTGCAGGGACGCACCAAGATAGACGTCCAGACGATCGTCATAGAGCCGCGCCCGTAGCCGATGACCGATCAGCCGTGACGGCGTGCTGTAGAACACCTTGCGCAGGACGAAGCCGCTGGAGGAGGTGACCGTGACGATCGCTTCCTCGAAGTCGATCGTCCGACGCCCTGGCAACTCCCGCAAGGTTGCTCGCTCGATGTCGATGCGAGCGCCGTACTTGGCGTTGTGGCGACCGCTCACCTCATCGATGAAGCCGCGATAGGCCGTCAGGTCGACGAAGTCGCGTGAACCGCGCATGAGCACACCGTCCTCGACAGCCTTCTTGAGGTGTCCGTGGGAACTTTCGATCGATCCGTTCTCATGAGCGACACCGGTGTTGTTGCGGGTCGGCTCCATGCCGTAATGCGCGCAGAGAGCGTCATAGCGCGTGGTCAGGTCCGCCCGGGCGCCGTCATCGAGGTTGCGAAAGGCCGCCGACAAGCTGTCGCTGCGATGTTCACTCGGAGCGCCGCCCAATGCCCAGAGAGCGTTCTGAAGTCCTTCTGCCAAGGCGACGTAGCTCTCGCCGCCAAGAACGACATGCGCGTGCTCGAAGCCCGAATAGACCAGGCGGAAGTGATAGAGGCGGTGATCCAGCGGCTCCCGGGCGATGGTGATCGCCAGATCGGCCATGTCGGTGAAATCCGACAATCCCATCCTCCCCGGCTCATGGGTCTGGCGAAAGATCACCTCCTGCTCGGGTCCATGAAGGCCGCGCCACCCACGGATCCGGCGTTCCATCGTCCGGCGCGTGCCGAGATAGCGTCCCGGATAACGACGGTTCATCTCCTCGATGATGGCGACTGACCTCAGGCCTGGCGCGGCGCGCAGCATGGGGACGATCTCGCTGTCCCAGATGTCGACAAGGGGGTCGGGCCGCCGCCGTTCCCGAGGAGGCTTCCCAACAGGTCGCAGGCGCAGCTCCTTCTCGAGGAGATACGCGGTCGCCGTGCTGAACCCCGCCTTGGCGCCAGCGATCGCCGGCGTGTGGATGTCACGAAGCTTCATATACAGCCTCCTCTGGCAGTCGGTGAGATGGCGGCCGGTCAAACATGGCGTCCTTCATTGGCGTGAAGTCGCTGTTCTAACCGGTCGGCCTCGGCTGCCAGACGGTGCGACCCCTCAATGGGTCGCCCCGCCACCGGTGTTCTCCCTTGGTCAGGCTACGCCCTCTCTACGGGACAACACCGGTGGCCATTCTTATCCTGATTGACGCGCGTTCTGGTCCAGATCGCCGCGCAGCACGGTCGCACCGGAGGCGCCACGCACGCCGGTCGCGGTTTAGCGGAAACTGCCTTCGCCGCGCTGAAAAGGCTGTACCCGAGTGGCCGGGTCCGGTACAATGGTGGCATGTCCCTGGCGAGTGATCCTCTCCCGACAGATCCAGATGCGTTGCGGGTTTTTGCTGAAACCCTGCAGGCGGAATTGGCGCGCAAGGACGTCGAGATCGCTGCCAACGCGGCAGAAATCCATGCGAAGGCGCTCCATATCGAGAAGCTGAAGATGCAGCTCGCCAAGCTCCGGCGGGCACGGTTCGGACAGTCTTCCGAGAAGCTTGACCGAGACATCGAGCAGCTCGAACTCCTGATCGGCGACCTCGAAGAGGATGCGGGCGAAAGTGAAGCCCGGGCCAGAGCGGCTGTCACGGCCCTGCATGGTCGACCTGGTGCCGCCGAGCGCAGACATCCGGTGCGCAAGCCGCTGCCCGAGCATCTACCCCGTGAAATCGTCACCCACGACCCAGTCGGGGTTTGCCCGGGCTGCGGCGGCACCGTGTTCAGCCGCATCGGGCAGGACGAGCGTGATGTGCTGGAATACGTCCCATCCAGCTTCAAGGTCATTCGGCATCTTCGCCCCAAGCTGAGCTGCAGGTCTTGCGAGACGATTGTCCAGGCGCCGATGCCCACGCTGCCGATCGAGCGCGGGCGCCCGGGGCCGGGACTGATCACCCATGTCGTCGTGTCGAAATACTGCGACCACATCCCACTGCACCGCCAGGCGGGGATCAGCCTCCGTGAAGGGGTGGAACTGGACCGCTCGACACTCGCCGACTGGATAGGACAGGCGTTGTTCCTGCTGGCGCCTCTTGCCGAAGCCATCGGTCGTCATGTCCGTGCGGGCGTCGCTGTCCATGCCGATGACACTACGGTTCCGGTGCTCTCGCCGGGTCTGGGCAAGACCAGGACGGGACGGCTCTGGGTCGCGGTGCGGGACGAGCGGCCCTGGGGATCGGATGTGCCGCCCGCGGCATTCTACCACTACTCGGCAGACCGGAAGGGCGTCCATGTGGAAGCGTTGCTCGGCTCCTATCGTGGGTTCCTGCATGCCGACGGCTACGGCGGATTTACCCGGTTCTACAAGCCGACGACCCCACTGGGTGACGCCCCGCTGGTCGAGGTCGCATGCTGGAGCCATGCCCGGCGGCACTTCTACGACGTGCACCATCAAACGGGGTCGCCGATCGCCCTTGAAGCTCTTCACCGGATCGCGGCTCTGTTCGCCGTCGAAGGGCACATCCGCGGAAAGCCGCCCGACCAGCGCGCCTTCGCAAGGCGAGAACACGCCGAGCCACTGTTGGAGCAGCTCAAGCAATTCCTCGAAACAGAGCTCCTCCGGATCAGCGGCAAGAGCTCTCTCGCCGAGGCAATCCGCTACACCCTGTCACGCTGGAAAGCGCTGACCCGCTACGTCACGGATGGCAGGCTCGAGATCAGCAATAACGCCGCTGAACGCGCCATGAAACCTCCGGTCCTCGGAAGAAAGAATTACCTGTTCTGCGGCTCTGACGCTGGCGGACAGCGCGCCGCCTGCATGTACACGATCGTCGAGACGGCCAAGATGAACGGCATCAACCCTCAGGCCTATTTAACCGATATCATCGGAAGGATCGCCGACCATCCTATTCACAGGATCGATGAGCTTCTGCCATGGCGATGGAAACCATAATCCAACGCTGAAGCCGATCAAACCGCTACGACCGCGGCCATTGGCCGACGCTTACGCTCCGTGCCGTTGTCGCTGAGGATGGTCGCTGGCTTTCCGCGCCTGGCGATGATGGCGTCCAGTTCGCGGGCCTCCCGGCTGCCGCCGATCGAGGTGTCGGGGACGAGGGCCAGGCACTCGCGGGTGCAGTCGTCGTACACTTCCAGAATCCTGAACCTCCGGCCGTCGGTGAACTGGTCGGCGACGAAGTCCAGGCTCCAGCGCTGGTTCGCGGCCGTGGGGGTTTCCAGCGGCCGCCGCTCGCCCAGCACCCGCTTACGGCCACCGCGGCGACGCACGGTGAGTTTTTCTTCGCGGTAGAGCCGCTGGACGCGCTTGCGGTTCACTGCGTGGCCATCGCGGCGCAGCAGCACGTGCAGGCGCCGGTAGCCGAAGCGCCGGCGCTCTAACGCCAGGGACTTCAGCCGATCGCGCAGAGCCGTGTCGTCCGGCCTGGTCGACCGGTAGCGCATCGCGCTCCGGTCCGCGCCAATCACCCGGATCGCCTGCCGCTGGCTCATCTCATGGGCCGACCGTAGATACGCCACGGCCTCCCGACGCGCGGCGGGCGTCACCATTTTTTTCCTAGCAGGTCCTTCAGCGCAACGTTGTCCAGCATGGCGTCTGCCACCATCCGCTTGAGCTTGGCGTTCTCGTCCTCCAGCGCCTTTAGCTTCCGTGCCTCTGAAACCTCGAGGCCTCCATACTTCGCCTTCCACTTGTAGAACGTCGGCGACCTGACGCCGTGCCTGCGGCATAGCTCCGCGACCGCTATGCCGGCCTCCTGTTCCTTCAGGATCCCGACAATCTGATCCTCGGTGAACCTAGAGCAAAAACCGACCGAATTGATTCGAAAGCTCTTCCCCGACGCGGGCCCGATCTGATTCTCTGTGCTTGCGTAGGGGGAAGCAAGCATGGCACGGACGCTATCGGAGGACCTTCGTTTGCGGGTTATTGGGGCAGTCGAAGCGGGTTCATCGCGACGTGCAGCGGCTGAGCGGTTCGGCGTTGGCATTGCGACCGCTATTCGCTGGGTACGGGCGTTCAAGGCGACAGGGGCGACGCGGGCGCATCCAAAGGGCGGGGATCAGCGCTCCCACCGCATCGAGGCTTACCGGGACGTGATCCTCGGCGCCGTCACCGTCCAAGTCGACATCACCTTGGTGGAATTGGCCGACATGCTACGGCAGGAGTACGGCTTGCACGTAGCGGCCAGCACGATTTGGCGGTTCCTTGATCGTCACGCCATGACCACCAAAAAAAACCGCGCACGCCAGCGAGCAAGACAGGCCCGACGTGCGGGCGCGGCGGCAGGCCTGGTTCGACGCGCAGCCTGACCTCGATCCAGAATGTCTGGTCTTCATTGATGAGACCGGAGCTTCGACCAAGATGACGCGCCTGCGCGGTCGGGCTAAGCGCGGCCAGCGTTGCCGCTCGCCTGTCCCGCATGGTCATTGGAAAACCACCACCTTCACGGGCGCCTTGCGCCTGAATGGCATGACTGCGCCGATGGTGATCGATGGGCCGATGAACCGTGACGCGTTCCACGCCTATGTCCACCATGTGCTGACACCGACGTTGCGGTCCGGCGACATCGTCGTGATGGACAACCTGCCTGCCCACAAAGGTACCGAGACGCGCAGGATGATTGAGGCGGCAGGTGCCAGGCTGCTCTACCTGCCGCCTTACTCGCCTGACTTCAACCCGATTGAGAACGCCTTTGCCAAGCTCAAGGCCATCCTACGCAAAGCCTCCGAGCGCAGCATCGACGGACTGTGGAACACCATCGGTCGGGCGATCGACCAGTTCACCCCTGCTGAGTGCGCCAACTACGTATCCCTCCGGCAGCGGCCGCCTTCCGATATTTGATGATATCACGGAGGCTATCGGCCTTCGGAGCGTGATGGTGGGAAGTGTCCACAAACGAGAAGATGGACACAAATTTGGGTGTCCGGCGGCAGAATAGGTCGTGGCCTGAAGCGCTCAAGCGGCAGGTCGTGGCGGCGTCACTGGTGCCGGGGGCATCGGTGTCGATGGTCGCGCGGCAGTTCGATGTAAACACCAACCAGGTCTTCACCTGGCGCAAGCGCTATGGCGAGGAGCCGTCTGCGGGGTCGCCACACCTTGTGCCTCTCATCGTGACGCCCGATGAGTCCATAACGGCGCCTGTGGCGCCCACAACCGACCTCATAGAGATCGAGCTTCCGCGCGGTTATCGGGTTCGGATCAGTGGCACCATCAAAGCCGCCGCCCTGCGCGTCGTGCTGGATGCGTTGGAGCGGCGATGATCGCATTCCCCGCAAGTGTGCGCGTATGGTTGGCGGTCGGACGGACGGATATGCGTCGCGGTATGAACGGCCTCGCCCTGCAGGTTCAACAAGCCATGGGTCGGGATCCGCACGCGGGCGATCTCTACGTGTTCAGAGGGGCCAGAGGCGATCTCATTAAGGTCCTTTGGCATGACGGTGTCGGGATGTCGCTCTATGCCAAACGGTTGGAGAAGAGTCGCTTCACCTGGCCATCGCCAGCGGATGGCGTGGTGGCGATCTCAGCGGCACAATTGGGCTATATGCTCGACGGAATCGACTGGCGGAACCCTCGCCATACCTTCCGCCCGGCGAGCGCGGGATAGCCAAAAAAGGCCCTGAATCTGCATAAAACGGGTACTAATCGTCAGAGATTCATGATTCAATCGGGGTCATGGACGCCGACCTCTCCGATCTTCCGGACGATATCGACGCGCTGAAAGCGGCGCTGACGATCGAGCGCGTCAAGATTCTGGAACTGGCCGCGGAGCGTGACGTGGGGGCCGCAGAACTCGCTGTCGCCCGAGCCCGCGCATCGGCCGACCTGGCCATGATCGCACATCAGAAGCTGCGGATTGCCAAGTTGGAGCGTCAACTCTACGGCCCCCGTTCGGAAAGATCGTCCCAGCTCATCGATCAACTGGCGCTACAGTTCGAAGAACTGGAAGCGAGTGCGACCGAAGATGAACTGGCCGCCGAAATCGCCATTGCCAAGGTCACCACGGTGGCGGGCTTCAGGCGTAAGCGTCCCGATCGAAATACCTTCCCCGAACACCTTCCTCGCGAGCGCGTGGTGATTGACCCGCCAACCGCGTGCGACTGCTGTGGCGGGAAGCGGCTGCGCAAGCTGGGCGAGGACGTGACCAAGAGCCTGGAATCGATTCCGCGTCAGTGGAAGGTGATCGAGACGGTACGCGAGAAGTTCACCTGCCGGGACTGCGAGAGGATTAGCCAGGCACCGGCGCCCTTCCATGTGATCGCCAGGGGATGGGCCGGGGCGAACCTCCTGGCGATGATCCTGTTCGAGAAGTTCGGTCAGCATCAGCCTTTGAACCGGCAGGCTGAGCGCTACGCCCTGGAAGGCGTGTCGATCAGCCTGTCGACCATGGCGGACGCCGTAGGCTCGTGTTGCACAGTTCTGGTTCCTATCTTGAAGCTGATCGAGGCCCACGTCATGGCGGCAGAACGCCTGCATGGAGACGACACGACGGTGCCGGTGCTGGCCAAGGGGAAGACCGATACGGGTCGCTGCTGGGTTTATGTGCGTGACGACAAGCCGTTCGGCGGAACATCGCCGCCCGCGGCGATGTTCTATTATTCGCGCGATCGTAAAGGCGAACATCCGCAGAGTCATTTGGCCAACTATGCTGGGCTCTTCCAGGCTGACGCCTTTGATGGATACCGCAAACTCTACCTACTCGACCGAAGTCCGGGTCTTATCTTGGAGGCAGGATGTTGGGTTCATGCCCGGCGTCCGTTCTTCGCGATGGCCGATCTTGAGGAGAACGCCCGACGACAGGCTGCGGGCAAGAAGGCGATCATGCTCTCTCCCATCGCGATCGAGGTCGTGCGCCGCATCGACGCGTTGTTCGATATCGAGAGACCCATCAACGGCAAAACCGCCGAGGAACGGCGGGTGGTTCGCGAGGAACTAAGCAGACCGCTCGTCGATGAGCTTCGTGTTTATTTGCGCGAGCAACGCGCCAAGCTCTCTTCGGCTCATGACCTCGCCAAGGCCATCGACTACATACTCAAACGTTGGGACGCCTTTACCCTGTTCCTGACAGACGGGCGCGTGTGCCTGTCGAACAATGCGGCCGAACGCGCGCTACGCGGCATAGCTCTCGGGCGGAAATCGTGGATGTTCTGCGGGTCCGATCGCGGTGGCCAGCGGGCTGCTGCCATGTACAGCCTCATCGTCACGGCAAAGATGAATAACATCGATCCCCAGGCCTGGCTCGCCGACGTCCTGGCCCGGATCGCCGCCCACCCCGCGCATCGCCTTGACGAGCTTCTGCCATGGAACTGGAGGCCGATGGCATCCGCTCTCGCTGCCTGATCAGCACCAGATCAAACTGTCGAGCGATCCACAATAGCCCCGCGGCCTACGCCGAATGCTTACCCAACTACTTCTCCGCTGCAGGATATGAGCCCGAATGAAAGGATTCTGCTCTAGACTTCTTCATCTATCCGTCCCTCTCTCCTGATCTGCTCCCCGCAAACTGGATCGTTTTTAGGTAGAGTTTTCCGTGCCATTCTTCCCTGGCTGGGAGGAGCGGAGAACGATGAAGGCATCGAAGTTTTCGGACGCGCAGAAGGCATTCATCCTGAAGCAGGGAGCCGACGGGATCCCTGTGACGGACATCTGCCGGAAGGCCGGGATCAGTCAGGCGACCTACTTCAACTGGAAGAAGAAATACGATGGGCTGCTGCCGACGGAGATGCGGCGGCTGAAGCTGCTTGAGGACGAGAACGCAAAGCTTCGGAAGCTGGTGGCTGACCTGTCGCTGGATCGCGAGATGCTGCAGGACGTGATCCGCCGAAAACTCTAGGGCCTGCTCGCAAGCGCAAGCTGGTCGACGGAATGTGTGGCGAGTGGGATGTCTCGATCCGGCGGGCCTGCCGGGTTCTCGAAGTTGATACCTCCACCTACCACTACAAGTCCCGTCGGCACGACCAGGCCGGAATCGAGGCTAGGATCAAAGACATTTGTGCGACCCGCGTGCGGTACGGCTACCGCCGTGTGCATGTGATGCTCCGCCGAGAGGGCTGGCGAGTGAACGCCAAGAAGGTTTATAGGATTTACAATGAATTAGGTCTTCAATTACGCAATAAGACGCCCAAGCGGCGGGTCAAGGCAAAGCTCCGGGATGACCGGCAACCCGCCACGCAACCCAATGAGACCTGGGCGATGGACTTCGTGCACGACCAGTTGGCAACCGGAAGGAAGATCAGGGTGCTCACGGTGATCGACACGTTCTCTCGCTTCTCGCCGATCGTCGATCCACGGTTCAGCTACCGGGCCGAGCACGTGGTTGCCGCCCTTGAGCAGACCTGCGCCGCGGTGGGCTATCCCAAGACGATCCGCGTGGACCAAGGGTCCGAGTTCATCTCCCGAGACCTCGACCTATGGGCCTGTCAACGCCGTTCCAAGAATGGTTCTCCCGCACTTCCCGTGCTGCCTCATCCTCACGTTGCACCTAGAACCCGCGCGCGAAGTAGCTCAAATCCTGCGCGACCATACATCGTTCGCTTCAGCATCTTGATGCGGCTGATCTGGCCTTCGACGGGACTGGTGGTCCATGGCAAGACAAGAGCTGCGTTGATGGCGTCGAAGTCGCGGCGCATGCTGGCTGCGAACCGGGCGAACAACGTGCCGCTCGCGGCCGCGAGCACCTGATTGAGACTTTCGGCGGTCCTCCGGCGAAGCAGCCTGTTGAGCCGCTTGGCCCAGGTGACGGCGGCGGCCAGTGCTGGCTCCTCAGCCAGGAGGTGCGAGATGAACATCCGCTCCTCAGCATTCATCCGCGACCGGCTCGTCGTCAGTAGACGCGCCAAGCGGTAGCCAGTTGGGACCGGCCAAACCGGAGGCAAGAATTGTCCGACAGACCCGTCTCTACCGGCACCTCCGCCACGATGACCGGCGGCCCAGTCCCTTACGATGGAGGGTCGACCACGAAAGCCGAGAGCCAGAATTTCGCGCCAAAGCTGGGTGGCATTGCGGCATCCTTCGCTCCAGCGGCGACCGAGGAAGGGTTTAAACGGGTCGAGGATGCTATCACTCGGCGGCTGCTTCCAGAGCGGTGCTTGTCCGAGTTGCAGCCAGCCATGAACCGTCTTGCGATCTGCCCCAAGCTCCGCGGAGATGCGCGTGATCGTCGCTCCGATCCCGCGCAGCCTCGCCGCCTCCTCGTAGCGGGCTTCACGCCGCGCACGAGACAGAGCGCTTGCCTGCTGGGCGGCAGTCGGGGACGGCATTGTGAGCGTCACTGATGCGGCAATGCGCACTTGAGTCGCCTCCAAATACGATCGGACATGCTGGGCCGCGCGACGAGCAGCGGCATTGTGCCGGTTCCCAAGAGCTTGAACCGCCTCTCCGAGATTGCGCAGGAGGTGCCATCGGTCGGCGACCTGGACAGCACCCGGAGCCCCCTGACGGATACCGTCGGCGTAGGCGCCTGCACGGTCGCGGGCCACGATCTCGACACCCGGGTGATCACGCAGCCAAGCGGCGACAGTGGCGGCCTCACGGTCAGGCAAAAGATCGACCACGTCGTTCGTCTCGAGGTTCACCAGCACCGTGCCGTAGCGACGACCCCGCCGCCATGCCCAGTCGTCGATGCCGAGAACACGAGGCGTACGACCGATCTCAGAAGGTCGACGGGCCGAAGCTAGACGCAGCAGTGTATCCGGACTCGTCGGCGCCGAGATCCGTGCCGCTAAGCGCGCTCCGGCTTCGCCGCCGAGCGCAAGACCAAGCTGGTGCTGGAGATCTCGCAATCGCGCGGTCCGACGGCCAGCAGGCCTTGCCACGTCCATCAGGCGCTCCGCGAATGTACGGCGAGTGCAGTGACGATTCACGCAATGAAACCGCCGCGCAGCGACGCGTAGCGTCACCGGCCGACCCAGCCACGGCAGGTCGTGCAGCAGACGTCGATACGTGCTGTGAATGCGTCGCGACAAATTGCGGCAGACCGGGCATTCCGCCGATGCTGATCGAGGCACTACTTCAATTAAGACCCGATGAAGTGTCGAGACCACCCGGATCACCTTAAGCGAACGCGGAATGAAAGACAGCAAGGCGGAGGACACAGGGACGAGCACCATGGACATGAATCCATGTCTTTCCTTGATTCGCCCTCATAGTACAAGCCTGGGAGCACGGGAAGTGCGGGAGAACCAGTTTCACTCCGGTATCGACAGGGCCTATGCCAACGGCGTCACGCTGGATTTCTCACGGCCCGGCAAGCCGACAGACAACGCCTTCATCGAGGCCTTTAACGGCCGCTTACGAGCAGAATGTTTAAACGCCCACTGGTTCCTGACGCTTGCAGACGCGCAGGAAAAGTTGGAGGCTTGGCGCAGTTACTACAATGAGGTTCGCCCACACGGCGCGATTGGCAACAGGTCACCGATCTCACTGCAAAATCCCGATGGCGCACCCAGCCCGTCATCGTGAAAACAGGCCCGAAACTCTACCCTCGACCGCTCCAAAGATTGGGTGCAGAGCACTCCTGGGCCGGACTCTAGCTATCTCTGGAGGAAATTCAGGGGGTCACGTCAGTTGGGACGCCTTTACCCTGTTCCTGACAGACGGGCGTGTGTGCCTGTCGAACAATGCGGCCGAACGCGCGCTACGCGGCATAGCTCTCGGGCGGAAATCGTGGATGTTCTGCGGGTCCGATCGCGGTAGCCAGCGGGCTGCTGCCATGTACAGCCTCATCGTCACGGCAAAGATGAATAACATCGATCCTCAGGCCTGGCTCGCGGACGTCCTGGCCCGGATCGCCGCCCACCCCGCGCATCGCCTTGACGAGCTACTGCCATGGAACTGGAGGCCGATGGCATCCGCTCTCGCTGCCTGATCAGCACCAGATCAAACTGTCGAGCGATCCACAAGAGCCCTGCGGCCTGCGCCGAATGCTTACGCTTCAGGCGTCTCACCTGATCCAGCTTCAGCCCGCCATACTCCGCTCGCCAGCGGTAATAGGTCGGCTCCGCCCTGGCCGGACAACACGTCCACCTGATGGATCTTGAAAACAATTTCCTCCGGCTTGTAACGATTTGACCCCATGATCTCCCTCCTCGTAGAACAACCGAAAGTCTCGATTTCGGCTGACCACTTCTAGGGTGTCAGGCCAGTGCGAACGGGCTTCAGTCACACCATTGCATTGAGGTCTTTCGATCTGCATCGTCCCAAGTTAGAAATCAATGCCGACACGACCACTACCTGTCGATCATCCAACATCGCTAAGTCTTAGAGGAGCAACTTCGCGATAAATTGCCATCAATTCTTTGGCTTGCTGTTCGCTCGTTCGAAGCTTTGGAGTAGTGGAAGGTGGGCTGGCGTACTTCGTCGGATTAGCATTGATATGCGAGAGAACAAGCCTCAAAGCCTGATAATCATCAACAGGCACCACAAAACCACATGTATCATCAACCTCATCGGCAAGAGCCCCGCGATCCGATGCAATTACCCAACATCCCGCTTGTAAAGCCTCTCTGACTACTAGGCCATAACTCTCAGGCCATACCGATGGTGCTGCGAGAACATCAATTGCTGCATAAAGATCCGCAATTTCCGATTGAGGATACTTACCTCGAATTCGGACGTTTGACGAGCCCCATTTTGTTAATAGCTCTTCTCCCCTCGACATAGCATGATCGATAAGGAGAAGTTCAATATTTTCGAAATGGGACTCAGAGAGTGCAAGCTTTATGATGTTGTACCCTTTGTGAAAACTTTTACCGCCAATGTGTGCAATTCGAACTGCAAGAGTTTCTCTATTGCGCGGTAAGACCGAGAGTTTAGATACTCCGTTTTCCACCGCTATAACGTTGCTAAGTCCGTAGTCGCTATACAGCTTGGCAAAAGAACTTGAGACCGCAAGAACCCGATCTGCCGAGGATAAAATAGTCAATAGCTCTTGCATTCGAACATGGTGTTCCACGCCATGGGTCTTAATCTCCGAAAGAGACTGCCTGGGGTTATATATTGAATAATTGTTGTCTTTATCGAGCAAGAACTGGCTCTTCGAAATCCACCAAGCGTCATGTACTGTGACTAAGTATGGTATACTTCGCGAGCTAGCCTCCAAACATATCGATGCGGTAAGTCTTTGGATACAGTGAAAGTGAATTATGTGGGGTTTAAAGCGATCCAAGTAGCTACCGAAAGCTATACCCATGTTCTTATCAGAAATTCGCAGATCTATATCTGGTTCTATCGGAGTTGTTATTCCGGTAACCTTTATTCCATTCCATTGATGACTGCGTAGCTCATAGGGAACGTAGCCGCCCTCAATTGATGTGAACACTTCGATCTCTACTTCTTTTCCAAACTCTCTGTTTAGGTCGGCCACGTTATCCGCAACGACGCGGGTTGCTCCGCCAATTGCCTGAGGAGGGAAAAATACGTTGACAATTAAAACACGCAGCTTCGGTTTTTCATTATGGATGGAAAGTCTTTGTTCAATTGATGCAATGATAGCCGCAATGTTTTTCGACGATGCGGCGGTGGAGTAGTTCTCCTTCACCGAAGCTCGTGCTTCATTTCCAACGTTTTTTCGTAGCGCGGCGCTTTTAACCAGATTATTTAAAAACAAGTACCAGTCACTTGTATCTTCCGCAATAAACCCATTTTTCCCATGCGAAACAACTTCTCTATAAGTTTTCGTATTTGAGACAACGGAGGGAATACCAAGCATCGCTGCTTCCATCCATTTAATCTCACTTTTGCAGTCTGAGATAATTCCTGGCTTCAATACGGCGATATTAATATCCATACCTTTTAGAAGATGCCAATAGGAATTTCTGTCCAGAATCTGGTCAATTATAACGATTTGGTTTTCAAAACGAAGCATGCTTTGTGGAAGTGTGATGTAGCCTGCTATTACTAACTGAACGAGTGGGCCATATTCATCTAAAATTTTAATAAGAGCAGGTACAGCAATCAGCTCAAAATCCTCATTATGAGCACGAGTGCCAGTGCCATAAAAGATGCGTATAGGGTACTCGTTCTCTCGCAGCGACATTGCCTCTGCGTTAGAGTTGAGAAAAGCTCCCTCTTGAATTGCATCGAGAGCGTTTCGGTGGACGAACGCACTTTTCTGTACAACTAGTTGCAGCATTTCGTTTGCCAATGTCGTCGTCGAGGACATTGCAAAGTCACAAAGCTGTATAGCTTTCGAAAACAATGCTGTACCGGTGACTAAGCCACCATAAACTTGCCGACTGACTAGCCCGCCGTAGCTCTCAAAACTATCAGGGAAATGCTTGCTATCAAATATAAGATCATCGATATCGTAAATTGTCGGTAGGCCCGCTGCGCGCGCTGCACGAATTGCACGAATTGCAGGCGGGAGTGCCGCCACCCGATAAAATATCACCGAATCTAAAAACGGCAACCGTTGGTGAAAAAGATTTAAGTCTTGGGTTTGATCAAAAGTCTCTATCTCATAGCCCGCACGATCTAGATGATCGCCTTTCTGAAGAACGCGATAATGTTTACATTGAGGTATACTCATATCGGCAACAATGCCAATGTGTCGAATCGTTCCAACACTAATTGGCCGTGGCGCATCCGTTGGTACAGTATCAGCAAGGAAAGTAACCGCCTGTTCCATTCGAACGAGTGCTTCCGTTACTAGGCCGGCATTAGCGAGTTCATGGGCATCGCTGCTAGTTTCGTTGAAGCACTCCTCTGAAACTTGTAGATACCGTTGCACGATATATTGATCGCCGGGCGTCAATGTCGTTAGCTCTTTTAGAACCTCGACTGCTTCCACCTTTCGATTTAAGCGGAGCAGGCAAGAAGATAGATTTAGAAAACTCCACGCGTTAGAAAGGTTCTCCTTGATTGTTTTGCGATATACAGTGATCGCTCCATACAGATCGCCCTGTCGCATCAAGCAGTCAGCATAGTGGCGAAGTCCACGAGTGTTCGTAGGATCAACCAGCAAGGCGGACTCGTACAGTTGTCGCGCAGGGACCAGATCGTTAGACATGGCCAGTCTATCCGCTGCTGCGATCAAGAGAGGAGCAGTCGATGGGGTAGGGGCACAGCCTGATCTGCCTTCCACAATACCTTTTGTGGCGAAGTGCTCTAGTGCCCGCCATGGTGAGTCGATCACTGAGCGTAAGTCGGGGTTCGAATGCAAATATATCTTCCAATCAAAACCTGACGGCATTTCAAGAGAACTTGTGAGGCCGATTTTGGTCATCAATTGTGAAGGGTTTGCCGATACGTTTTTTGCAATCCCCTTGTTCAGCCAGTGTCGATAAGCGTCTACATGTGATAGCCCCATGGTTTCGGGAGCGAATTCGGTGTAGAAGGTCCTATCAAGGTAGTGTTCAGATGATATCGGGTAAGATTGGTATTGCCCAACGGTAACAAAATGGAAGATGCATTCGAGGCGATTTTTGCATACAGACACGCCAACTCGCGCTTGGTAGTCGTCGGCACTAAACAGCTGAAGAAACTCTCCAGAATAGATGCCGTTGCTTTCGAAGATTTGCGTTGGTGATCTGCCGGCAGTGATCGAGCTTAGTGTCAACTTGGCCTGCTGAAGTTCTCGTGGAGAGTCTTCTGACTGAGCAATCAACAACTTATCATCGAGTGAAAATTGTCGATTCTCATTTTTGCCATCCGTTAGGAAATGTCCGAGCAGGTCAAAATTTGACGAAAACACTTGATCCAAATCGGGATTCAAATTTCTGTAAAAATTTATTGAGAATTCCCGGGGAAGGATATCCATGTCCAAGTCGGATTGAGCAAGCCATACGCGCATGCTTGGAAATCGAAATTCTGTCGAGCCAAAATTTCGCCAATGCTTCACAAGATCGCTTGGGGAAAGAGCTGCAAGATCAGCATAAAAACTTCTATAGAAATCAATATCTAGTTTCTGGTCTATCAAATCGTTTTCAAAAACTACTAACGCCATATCTTGAGGTTCACCCTCGATATTAATCCCGGGTTTTACCACATCGGTCTGAGAGGCTGGGGTTTCACCATTTAAGTGGGGCACATCAGGCAATGACCCGCTCCTCTGTAACGACCGTTTGGGAGCGCGCCGAACGGCTGTAGTTTTAGAGCGAGGGGCAGATGATGGTGCGCTATTGCTGAGCTTGTGTGGCAAAGTTCGAACCCTTGATGAGCTGAAAATAAATCGTTCTAGTTTTTGAATACGGTACTGAAGGATCAAACCGCAAGGTCTAGGTCATGGGTACGCTCGCATCTGCACAATTTTTTTTCTCGTGCCGCTTTCAGATGACTCACGGCTCCGAATTCGGGGCTGTGTAGCAGAGAACACTCCGCAAACGGCTGCATAGGAAAACTTCTCCTTGCAAGCGAGGGCTTCAGCATATATCGTACATCATTTATAACAGTACCACTGGTTTGTCAGCGTCTACTGGCCGATTTAGAGACCGTTTGAGAATGGTTGTGGCGGCCCGATCCGGTGTGATTCAAGCTTGGAATGTGGACCCAACAGAATCGAGGCCGGATGGCCGACATCGCCCGCAAGACCAAGCGGTATCCGACTGACCTGACTGACGGCGAGTGTGAGCGTATCCAGCCGCTGTTGCCCAAGCCGCCCAAGCGCGGCCGCAAAATCAGCGTTGACTTGCGCGAGATACTGAATGCGATCCGATATCTGGCGCGCCGTGGCGGTGGCTGGCGCATGCTGCCGATCAATTTCGCCCCGTGGCAAACCGTCTACTGGTGGTTCAGGCGGTTCGTTCGCCGCATGTTGTTCCAGACCATTCACGACGTGTCGCTCATGCTCGACCGCGAACTGAAGCCAGCCCCACGGGCGGCGTGCTCGACAGCCAGACGGTGAAAGCGCCCCACACTCAAGCGCGAGGCTATGACGCCAACAAAAAGATCGTCGGGTTGGTTGGAACAGGGCAAGGCTCCCGACCGGCGGGATCGTTGCATTGCCATCTAACCACTTATAGACAATGTGAAAGTTAATCATTAGCCTGGGGCAGATGGTCAAATGGCAATCCTGGAGGATTGAGTGTTACGATGGAAGCGGTTTGTTCCAGGGTCAGGCAAACGCCGACGCGTTTGAGTTGGTGTGTTAGCTGCATGTTGCCAGGAGCGGCTTCCCCTTTTGACATAGATAGATTCATTGATGAAGCGTCTGGGGCGCTGGACTGTGGCGCCGGCCCTGAACTGGAAATCGTTGCAAGTTTGTGCTTAGATGAAGGGCTTTCATCGGTCACGCTGGTCAAACTAGCTCTCCAAGAGCGCCTGCGTGGGCATACGCAGATCGTTGGCGATATACTACAGTTTCGCGACGGCAGCCCCTGGTATAATCAGGCGATGTATCGGAAACTGCAGTCTGCTTGCGGCGCATCGGCAAGAACTGCAAAGCGGCGGACCTGGGGGCGTTGTATATATAGTGCAAAGGCTCAGTCTGCAGAACTAAGCTGGCATAAATTGATATGGTTTGCGACGCGGGGGACCGATCAGCGGCGAGGACGTCTCCTACGGAAATCGGCGCGGCTCACTCAATTGAAGTGAACCCATTTATGTAGTGACGGAGATCTGCTCATATTTCATTCAACTTTCGCACGAGACCTTGTCGGTGACGCTGACCATTTCTCTAGAAAACAGAACGCACCTTTGTCAACTCAGGTCACTATCGCGAACCTGGAAGCGACATCGGCTAGGCGCGCCCTCTCCGTCATCGGATTGGGCAAATTCGGAGGCCGCATCGTATGGTTTGGACCAACAGACTGTAAGACTTTTGCGAGTTCTTATTGGGCGAATTGGGAGAACCATCTCATGATGTGGTTCGACAGTGAGTTTAACCAGCAAGCGAACGCTTTATCTAGAGAAATCATGCGGGAATTTCTGTGACGAAACAACTTCAGGCGAAAGTCTTGGTTCTGGGAACCTCAAATTGTCTGCTTACCGGCGGCGTGAAACAGGCTTTAGTTCAGCACTTCGGAGCTTCCAACGTTACCAATATCTCGTTGGGTGGCGCTTCGGGTACTTTTCTAGCGCTGTTCAGGTTCATAGAGGGCGTTGATTTCACCTCATATGACTATGTGTTTTTGGACTCAATTGTAAATGAACAGTGGCAGTTTCGCGAAGGCGGCTCGCTTAATCATCTCAAGAATGTAGCCACCGTGCTATATAGCTGCTTGCCGCCCGGTGTCACCTACATCTACCTGGGGTTCTGTTCCAGCCCCCGTTTTCATCGAGCCGATCCGGTTGAGCAAATGCATCGAAGCCTTTGCAATGGCGCAGGTCTGAATTTTATTTCTTTTCGAGAACTACTTGTTGAATTCAGCCTGCTTCATGGCTACCAGCAAAAAGATCTTTTCCCTTTGGCTGACGCCAGCCATTTTAAACCGGCTTTGATAGGCAAGCTAATCTCTTGTCTGTGCACGGCACTCCCCTCACTACACAAGAAATCTACGCCGGCCCTGGTAGATCGTGATATGTTTTTTACCCAGGATCTCAAGCCGTTCGCCGCTACTCGGGTGACGCATACTACATCATTAAGAACACAGGAATATGGCATTTTCACGACAAAGTCGTGTCTTGTTCCAGAGATAGGTTGCCTACTAGGCTTTGACTTTGCGGTGCTTGATACCGAGGCTTTTCTGCATGTTACCGCAGAAGGCCGCAGTTTTTCGAAAGCGCTGCACTTCAAGGCGGATCGGCCCTGGATGAAGATAGCCGGCTTCTACAACGAGACCATGACGGGCCCGGGTTCCTGTATTAGAATTGCTTGCCAAGCTGATGCGAACGACCCTACGGAGCGCACCGAGGCGACGTCGCCGCTTAAGGAGCCGCTGAGTGGAGAAGCTAGATTGGCTAGTTTCTTTTTCTCACGGGTACCCGTCAGCGAACTTAGCAAGCTTTACAGGGTGGCGGATCTGCAGGTCGAGCCCGCATTAGCGGACCTTCACGACAAGCTCGCAAGCTTCATGGAGGATCATCTTGCAGAGATGATGGACATTTTAGCGATTAATTAGATAGAAAAGCATTTTGAAGCGTGTTTCACATTGACCTGAGAAGATCGTGTCAGGGCGCATTAGACCTGCACGCAGGTTCCCGGAAGATTTGATACGATGTGGTTAATCAAGATCCTTGTCACAGACTGAATCAATTTGAGCTGCTGCCGGTTTGGTGGACACCGAGATTAAGGTGTTTCGCGAGATTGGAGGATGCAAATGACGCGACGACAGTTCAGCCGGGAGTTCAAGCTGGAGGCGGTCCGGCTAGTTAATGAACGTGGGATTTCATTGGTGCAGGCCAGCCGGGACCTGGATGTGGGCGAAAGCATTCTGCGACGATGGATCAAGGAGGTTACCTCGGATCCTGGGCAGGCGTTTCCGGGCCAGGGCCAGCTCAAGCCGGAGCAGCAGGAGATAGATCGTCTGCGGCGTGAGGTCGCAAAGCTCAAGGCGGAGCGCGATATCCTAAAAAAAGCCGCGGTGGGTTCAACCGGTCGACGCAATATGGTTGAATTCATGACGGTCAGAGGGGTTCCACGATGGCGCAAATGGGCCGACCTGGATTGTCCGCCGGACAGAAGCGAGAGCTGTGCGGCCGCCGCTCGCCCAGCGCCCGCTTACGGCCACCGCGGCGACGCACGGTGAGTTTTTCTTCGCGGTAGAGCCGCTGGACGCGCTTGCGGTTCACTGCGTGGCCATCGCGGCGCAGCAGCACGTGCAGGCGCCGGTAGCCGAAGCGCCGGCGCTCTAACGCCAGGGACTTCAGCCGATCGCGCAGAGCCGTGTCGTCCGGCCTGGTCGACCGGTAGCGCATCGCGCTCCGGTCCGCGCCAATCACCCGGATCGCCTGCCGCTGGCTCATCTCATGGGCCGACCGTAGATACGCCACGGCCTCCCGACGCGCGGCGGGCGTCACCATTTTTTTCCTAGCAGGTCCTTCAGCGCAACGTTGTCCAGCATGGCGTCTGCCACCATCCGCTTGAGCTTGGCGTTCTCGTCCTCCAGCGCCTTTAGCTTCCGTGCCTCTGAAACCTCGAGGCCTCCATACTTCGCCTTCCACTTGTAGAACGTCGGCGACCTGACGCCGTGCCTGCGGCATAGCTCCGCGACCGCTATGCCGGCCTTCTGTTCCTTCAGGATCCCGACAATCTGATCCTCGGTGAACCTAGACTTCTTCATCTATCCGTCCCTCTCTCCTGGGCCGGACTCTAGCTATCTCTGGAGGAAATTCAGGGGGTCACGTCACTCCCATCTACCTGGCGCTTCGGCAGGGGCGACGACACCGGCCGTTATCCTAGTAGAACTCACAGCACCATCGCTCTCATGCCACGCGATTGGGAGGTCTCGATATGAGCCACACACTGCCCTACTGCCCGGCGACCTGATGTCCGCTTCCCGGCTGCAAATGTAAGTAGTTAAATGACAGAGTGGGGTCGAGAGCAGATGTCGTGGGTTTGAGATTTCATGCGACATCACGATCGGCTTTCCGCCTGAAATCTAGATCAAGCAACTCGTGCGGGCGGAATCCCGTCACCCGAGCAATTTTCACGATATTGTCGATGCCGATGTTCCATTTCCCTGATTCCCACTGGCTAAGATAGGCTTGGCCGATACTCGCTTTCTCACACAAATCGCGTTGACTCCGCCCGGCATACTCCCGGGCGACTCTCAAATTGTTACCAACGATCCGCCGAAACCTAAGCTCCGCCTCATTCACTCCCCTGACCATGCTACCGCTCCCTCTCCGGCCGGCCGTCACGTACGTGACGGATGATGCGTGAATTGTTTTTCTGCACCCCCTGGCCGGGCGGCTGCTTCGAGCGCTCGGCTTTGTCTTGACGTAGCTGACCTTGGTCAACCTCCCGTTGCGTGCGCATTGCACCCTGGGCTTCCTTGGCAGACAAGACCGACTCGATGCTGTCCTTAAAAGCCCGCCGCTCGCGAGCCTCTCGGACCTTCCGCCGCAGCGAATCCTCTTGTTCCCAACTCATAGTCAGGGCTTCCTTCTTCGATTGCCCACCAGCCTGTCGAGACAGACGGCGGCAAGCAGCACCACCACGAAGGCGGCACCACTCATGGCCAAGCCATAACGCTATTCTCCACTCGTGCCGTTTCCTAACGCTCCATGCCCCGATCGAGGTCCTTGCTTCGGCTGAGCGTCCGGTCGCGGGCCTGTTCCTGAGCCTTCTCTCGTTGCGCCTGCATCTTCTCCTGCTGCACCTCGCGCGCAAGGGCTGCGCGCTCCTGCAATTGCGCCAGCTTGGCCTCAGCCTGGGGCCGGACCGTCTCCAGTGCCTCGGCCTCCTCGCGTTCCGCGGGCGGCAGCGCCTTCACTCGCTCCTCCCGCTTCTTTTCCTCAAGGGCCAGGCGGTGCGCGGCGGATTGCTCGTCGCGCTCGTGTCGGCTCATCACGTCATCAACCCGCACCCCGGTCCGATGGCCGTATTGGCGCATGGTCCCCATCGCCTTCCACCGCGCGTCCCCCTGGTCTGTGGCGTAATCCCGCTGCCTCCCATAGGTCTCGATCGCACTCTCGGAGTAGGCGATCCCCTTCCGTATCTCCTCGAGGCGATCGGCAGCGGCGGCATAGGCGGGCGACACCAGCCGTGCCGCATCGGCGACCGTCATGTCGCGGGAAGCCACCGCATCCCGGTCCCGCGTTCTGTCTGCCTCCGTGGCCCGGCTCAGGCTAAGCCCATCCAGTCGCCGCAGCTCGCGGCGCAGAGCCTGCCGGCGGGCCTCCTCGGGCTTTTCCCGGACATTGGGTGCCGGCGGAACGTGCGTGGTTTCTGGTGGCCGCTGTGCCCGCGCGCGAGCCAGCTCCACCTTCGCGCGAAGACTATCCGCCGCATGCTCCGCCCGCGGAACCGACGGGTCGGCTTTTCCGTCGGCCGGGGAATCCCGGCCCTCTGCACGGTGTCTTTGAGCCGGGTGCCTCTCTCCCGCGCGCGCGCCCGTCGTGAACGCCGCATCGGGCTCGCGCGTATCGGCTGGGCGCCCATCGGCCGGGTGCCCCTCGGTAGATTGCGCATCTGCCGGACGCTCCCGCACCACCTTGGACACCACGATCTCGCTCCGCGGCACGAGCCCGCGCCGCTCCGCGTAATCGAGCGTCGTCTCCTTGGCGTTGGAGCGGCTCAGCCGCCCGGTGAGCGCGGCGAGGTCGCAGAACTCATCCCGACCGGCATAGAGCGTCACCTCGGCCCTGTGCCGGGTCATGCCGACATAGGCGAGATGCCGATCCATAGTCTCCGAAGCGAGCACGAACGCCCGATCGACGGTCGCCCCCTGCGACTTGTGGATGGTCGTGGCATAGCCGTGATCGACCGCCCGGTAGTGCTGCGCATCGATCGTCACCACCCTCCCCGGCAGCCTGCCCTCAGTATCCAGACGCACCCGCAAACCGCCCTCCTCCGCGCGCTCGACCGTACCCAACATGCCGTTCTTCACGCCGAGGGTCCGGTCGTTCTCGAGGAACACCAACCGATCGCCCGCCGCGAACCGCCGCTCCCCGTCATTCGTCAAAAACGCGACCTCATCCGTCAGCGCGCCCTGTGCCTGCCGGGCCTCTCGGATATCGTCATTGAGCGCCCGCACATCGGCACGGCGATGCGCCAGCACGATCCGGCTGCTGTCGGGATGGGCCGCCCGATCCGCTATCACGTCGCGGACGATCGCCGCCCGCGCCTGGTCGCGATCCTCGGCGAAGCGAACCGCGCCATGGGCGTCATAAGCGGCCAGGCCCTCCGCCGTCCGGTTGCGACCAAAAGCGACGGAGGCCTCCCTCTGCCAACCCTCTTCCTGTCGGCGTACGCCCTCGAGCTCCGCAAAGCCGATGCGATCCGCGATCGCCCGGAAGGCCGCCCCCGCATTGATCGGCTGCAACTGCTCGGGATCGCCCACCAGCACCAGCTTCGCGCCGGCCTGATCCACCGCCGCCACGAAGCGCGCGAGCTGCGCCGAGGACACCATGCCGGCCTCGTCGATGACGAAGACATCGCCCCGCTTGAGCACATCATGGCCGCGCTTCCAGCTCAGCTCCCAGGACGCCAGGGTGCGCGACGGAATACCGGAGGACTGCTCCAGGCCCTCGGCCGCCTTCCCCGCCAAGGCGGCGCCATAGACGCGGCGCATGGTGCCATCGCCGTTCCAGGCCGTCTGTGCCGCCGCCAGCATCGTGCTTTTGCCCGCGCCCGCCAGGCCGACGACCGCGGCGATGCGCTCCGGCCCCGTTACATGTCGCACCGCTTCCTGCTGTTCCTCCGAGAGGGTTCTGTGGGTCGCGAGGCTCGCCTCCGTTAGGACGCGTTGCGTGCCACGCCCGAGCATCCCCGCCTGCGGCGCCGCCATCCGGTCGGCCCTCTCAGCCATGTCGCGCTCGATCTGGAATTGCGCCTGGGTGGTGTAGCGCGCCAGCTGCACGACATGGCCTGTGGCCCCCCCGGCGTCTCGCTGCTCGGGTTGCAGCTCCAGCAAAGCCGGGCTCGCCATCACCCGCGCAAACGCCGCCTGGAATCGGTCGGGCTGATCGATATAGCGATGCAGCGCCCGCGCCACATCGTGGCGGTCGAAGACGCTCTTCTCATCCGTCAGGATCGACAAGACCTCCTCCGGCCGCTCCCGGATCCGGGCGGCATTCCGTCGCGCGGCCTCTGCATCGATCCTCTTGCGTTCGACGGCCCCGCCGCGTCGCGTTACCCCGGTCGCATGCACACCGACATGCTGCGTCGGCTCGATCTCCAAGCCCCGCTCCAAATGGCTGCGATGGTCGACGCGCACATCGAGGTTCGCTCGTGCCAGAGCGTGATTGACCTGCTCCTCCCACGCCTGGCGGATCGTGCGGAGCTGCATCTGCGACGTCGGCCGGTCCTTCGACAGCAATCGTTTATTGTCCCATTCCAGCTGGGTCTTCTTGCCCAGGCCCTCCGGCGTGACTTGGCGCGTCGTCATCAGCAGATGCGCATGCCGGTTGCGCAGATCCTTGCCCTCATGCGGCTGATGGATCGCGACATCGACGGCGGCCCCGTAGCGATCGGCCAGGCCCTGCGCGAACCCGCGTGTCAGTTCCAGCCGCTGCGCGTCGTCCAGCTCATGCGGCAAGGCCAGGACGAACTCTCGCGCCGTGCGCGCATCCGACCGCTTCTCGGCGAACTCCGCCGCGTTCCACAACGCCGCGCGATCCCGCGCCCAATCCGTCGACGGTGACGCCGTCGGCGCGGATCCCGGTTGGCCCGCCATCCCGCGCGGCAGCACGATCTCCGTATAATCGATGCCGCGCCGGCCAGTATAGGCATGCGTGACGCCGTCGCGGTCATTGGTGAGAGCCTCGCCGGCACGATACGCGGCGGCGGCAACAGCGCTGCGTCCCTGGGTGCGGCAGACGGGTTTCATGCTCAGGTGGTAGATCGCCATGGCGTGCAACCACTACCAAGCACTGAGTTGCGGCAGCAACTCGTAAGTGCGCCCTTAGCTCATTGTATTCGCTCGGGTATGTTGTCCTGGCGGATTCAAAAACCCGTGAGGTCGCGCACGCAACGGTTGCAGATGATCGGGCGGCTGGTTTTGATCGGCATACACGATCAGGGAGCATGCGTGTGGCTAAAATCACTGCCGACCAACTCGCCCGGCTACAACAGAAAGCCGATCAGCATAACGCCAGGCTACAAGCCGCCAAGGCCAGACTGCTCGAGACCGAACGTAAGCTCGACACCCGCCGCAAGATCATCGCCGGCGGTCTGCTCTTCGATGCCGCGGCCAAGGACAAGCAATGGGCAAAGCATCTGTCGGTGCTGCTCTCCCGCATCGATCGCCCCAATGATAAAGACCCCTTCGAGGGCTGGAGCATCGCGCAGTACAAGGCGGAGGGCGGCAAGCTCGGTGCGCGGAAGCAGGCAATGCTCGATGCCAATGGCAGCGATGAGGTGCAGCCTGCAGAGGCGCGGCCTGCAGAGGCGCGAGCAGATGAGGTACGAGCGGATGAGGAGGATGATTTAACGCCAGAAGACGAAAGATCGACAGCAAGCGCCGCTGAGTGAGGGCCGGATCATGCGCACCTCATTTGTTCTCGCCGTCTTTTTCCTGACGGCCTTTTCCGTCGCGTCTGGAGCAGCCCGCGCCGATAGCATCGCGGACCTCGCCCGTCCCTCCTCCACCATCCCCGGCTGCGTCAACGACTGGAACCCGCTCGATCACGTCACCCAGACCTGCGAGGGCAAAGCCGAGGCGCAGATCTGGCAGGAACGCGCCACGGCCATCAATACGGCCCGCGATGTCATCACCGACGCCTCTCGCAATCCCGATCATGCCGACCAGCCGGCCGTTCTCAATGCGCTGAGCACTCTGGCATCCGGCGCCGATGCGATCACGCGCACCTATCATCCAGGTCCCCGCGATCCCGATCCCTTTGCGGCCACCCTCACCTGGATGCGTTTGCGGTTCCAAGCCTACCAGCTGCCGATCCCCACCCGCCTGGGCGACGGTTTCCGGGAGTTCCTCGGCATCCTCAAAAACCCGGCCCTTCTGCACGTCGAGCGCAACACCGCCTACGATCGATCCGCCATCCTCGCCGGCGCCCTCAGCGAAGCGGTCACCGACAGCATCGAGCAAGTCGTGCAGGCAACCGACGCCGCCGTCTTGGCCGCCCATCAAGCGGCAGTCGTCGCCGCCCGCTCCGCAGAAGATGGGGTCTACAATGCCGCAGCCGCCGGCTCCGCCATTCGGGCAGCGGCGGGGGCCGATCATGCCGCCCTGGCGGAAGGACAGATCCAGATCCTGGACGAGGTCCTCGCCCGGCATCCTGCGGAATCCGGTTACGCCGCCCGCACCGGCCGCAACCTCGCCGCAATCCCCAAAGGGCTGCTCGGCCTGGTCGGTCTCTGCGTCTTCCTGGTGGTGATCAGCTTCAAGCAGCGCATGGTCCGCTTTGGCATGCGGAGTGCCTTGGAGGGCTCGCTGCTCTTCATGGCCGCCGCCATTGTCAGCTGGCTGCCCGTGGTCCTTCTTTTCGCGATCGGCGTCTTACCCGGCGGCATCGTACCGGGGCTGCTCTGGCTCGCGCTTTTCGGGGTGCTCTTCACCGGCGGTGCCCGTCTTTTGCCGGCACGGCTCCGCAGCGGCTGGTTCTCTTTTCTCAGCCTCTTCGGCAGCCGCGATACGTCTGCCGGCAGCACCCATGGCACCGCCCGCTTCGGCGAAGCTCAGGACGCCATCGCGGCCGGGCATCTCGCCCCCGCCGCCCCTGCCGATGCTTTCGTTCTTGGCTGGCTGCGCGGCACCGGCCATCTCGCGGACGGGCGATTCCGCCAGGGTGGTCACATCCTTACCTGCGCCCCAACTGGCGCCGGCAAAGGCATCGGCGCGGTCATGCCCAATCTGCTCGATTATCCCGGTTCCGCCTTCGTGCTCGACCTCAAGGGCGAGACCTATGCCGTCACCGCCCGCGCCCGCCGCGACGCCGGACAAGACGTCTTTCTGATCGATCCCTTCGGCATCACCGGCGCGCCGCGGCACGCCATGAACTGGCTGGACGCGCTCGATCCGGAGGACCCCGATGTCGTCGCCCTCGCCGGGTCGCTCGCGGAGATGCTGGTGGTCTCCTCCGGCAGCGAGCACGACCCGCATTGGAACGACACCGCGCGCGAGCTGCTGCGTGGTCTGCTGATCTATGTCGCGGGCCTTCCACCGGAACGCCGCTCCATGAGCACGCTGCGCGAGATCGTCACCGCCGCCGAGGACGATTGGGCGGAGGTTCTCGCCGATATGCTCGCCGACCCGGCGCGCGGCCAGCGCATCGTCGCGCGTGCCGCCACGGCCCATCTCAACCGCCCGGAGAAGGAACGTGGCTCGGTTCTCTCCACCCTCGTGCGCCACACCGCCTGGCTCGATGATCCCCGTCTGGCCGCCGCCTTCAGCCGGAGTGACTTTGATCTCCGCGATCTCAAGCGGCGGCGGATGACGGTCTATCTCGCCGTGCCCCCGAACCGCCTTCGCGCCTGCCTCGGTTTTGTGCGCGGCTTCATCGGTCTCGCCCTCGACGCGATGACCGCTGTGCAGGGGCATCCGGCTCAGAGCCACCTCGCACAAGGGACCCCATCTCATAGCCAACCCGCGATGCGCGTGGCCTTCTTCCTGGACGAGTTCGGCCAGCTCGGCCGCATGGACAGTCTCGCCGACAACATCACCCTGCTACGTGGCTACGGCGCCCAGTTCTGGCTCTTCGTGCAGGACCTCTCCCAGCTCAAAGCGGTCTATCCCCGCTGGCAGAGCTTCCTCGCCAATACCACCCAGCAGTATTTCGGCACGGCGGATTACGACACCGCCCGCTACATCAGCGATGCCCTCGGCCAGTTCACCATCCGTTACCGCACCACCAGCCAATCTTCCCAAACTGGCTTCAGCACCCGGCCCGGCGGCGGTTCTGCGGGGTCAGGCGAGCACCTCCAGGGGCGGTCGCTGCTGACGCCGGACGAGGTCATGCGTCTCGGTCCGACCCGGCCGATCGTCATGATCTCCGGCGAGGCCCCTTACCTCCTCGACCGCATCGACTACCTCACCGATGCGCCCTATGCCGGCCGCTTCGATCCCAACCCCATGCATGGCGCACAGGAAGCCGCTCAATGAGAGTCTATCTGGTCGCGCCCGCGCCTCTGGGCGCCCTGCTGATCGGCTGGGCCATCGGATGGAGCCTTGGTCTCCTTATCCTCCTGGCCGCCACCCTCGCCCTCGGCTTCGGGGCCGCCTTTTGGTAGTGCTGGGATGCCTGGCCGACGCCGGTCGTCAGTTCAAAGACAGATTCGATGCGGCGTGCGCGGCGGGTGAATTGCCCGAACGGGGTGTGAACCTTTGGTCTTTGAAGACTTTATCCACAGCGTAAAGTTCAACTTCGTTTAAATTCAATTTAGAGCCTAAATCGGCCAACGATTCCATAGCTTTAAGAGCCGCATCCACTAGCAACCGGGCGAGTTACTACTAGTAGGTGGGCGGCCAGATCACTAGCAGGCGGGCGATGATCGCCTAGTAGGCGGGCTGTCCGATCCAAATCCCTTAGCAAACGGGTGATGTATTCACTAGAAAACGGGCGGAATTGGATCTCTCGATCCAGGATAACAGCCGATTCGAACCATCATGACAGATCCGGACCAAATTTTCGGGTAGCATTCACTAGCAAACGGGCGGGCCTTGATCGTGCCGCCCCCTTCCTAGGTATCCCAGCGCCCACTTCCTAGGGAATGCGCTGCCCCCTTTCTAGGGAACCTTCAGCCCGTTTTCTACCGATTGAGGTACGCCCACTTCCTAGAGGATGTCCGTTTACCCGCCCGTTTCCTAGTGATTGGGCTCGATTCCCTAGTAAGTGGGCGGTCCACTAACTAGTTGCGAGAAGGGCTTGCTAGTGATAGCGTTCTGGCTATGGCGAGTCTCACAGTCCGACAGCAGACGAACTATTCTGGGTTCCCAAAAGCGGCTGAACTCATCGAGATAGAAGGCGCCCATGCTCTGGAAGCAAGCGACCGAGCTTTGATGAACACCCTTCTACAGCATGCTCACGATTCGGGTCGCCTGACGGAGGCTGACGCTGAATGGGAAATTCCCCTCGCCCACCTAAGGACCGCCCAATCCAAGCACGGCTCAAACGACCGAATTAAGGAAAGCATCCGGCGTATCCGACGGGTCGAGGTAAAGATTGCATACACGACGCCTGAGGGTGAAAATCGTGTCCTTGAAAGCAATCTGCTGAATTTCACAGACACCTCAGAAGACGATCACCCGGGTGCGACCGTACAATTCGGCATCCCTAAGCGTCTGAGACTTATCCTTGTCCGGTCCAATCGGTGGGGTCGCATCAAATGTGAAATCGCCTACGCGATGAGCTCTAAATACGCGATCGCGCTTTACGAAATGGTTAGTCTCCGGGCAAATCTCGATCGCTGTGTCGAGGTTATCGATATGGCCAAATTCCGGGAACTTCTGGGAGTGCCCCCGGGTGCGTACGACCGCACTGATAATTTCATCCGGTTCGTCACCTCCCCAGCCGAGCTAGAGGTCAACGGCCTCAGCGACATGAACGTTAAAATCGAGCTGACCCGCAAACATCCCAGAGCGCCCGCCTACGCGGTCACCATCGCATGGTGGAGGAAGAGCGAGGAGGAATTCCGGGCTGCTTCCCTGGAGAGGGGGCGGAGCAAGGTGGGGCGGATGGCTCGCTTAAAGGGGCGTGCCGAGACGCCAGTCGTCATCGACGCATAGGTAGATTTTCAAATATTCAGATTTCCACATAGCCAAAAATACGAATATTCGTTATTTCTTAATCCAGGTCTGCAGCAGCTCTTCGATGACATCTGACAGGTCTTGGCCATCATCGAGAGCTTGGAGCTTGGCGACGGCTGCTCTCTGGGTCTGCCTCTTGAGATAGTGCGAATACAGCCTCCACTCCGGGTTGGATCGCTTCCCGGTCGGCGGCCTCCCCCGCCGCGGATACTCCTCAACCACCGGCGTCGATGGTGCGGCCTGAGCTGCCCGAGCAGGTCTAGGCGTCGCGGTCGGTGTGATGGTCACTTGGGCTGCTGGGGGCTCTACAATTGTCGGAGCTTCATGGACCACGGCAACAGGTTTGGGTTCGATCGGCGCCGGAGGTGTCACCGTCTCTTCCAGGATATCCGGCTCAGCGCGATGCAAATCAGCCAGTGCCGCGAATTTCGACTTCTTCTCAGCCACCGACAATCTCCCTCCCTGCAGCCTCGTAGACCTCCCAAGCACGTGCCGCGTTCCGATCATCCTTCACGCTGTAAACCGGGACGCCATAGGTCGCCGCTTTCTCATATGCGGCTAGGCGTGGGATTTCAGATGCAAAAACAGGAATGCCCTCAGCCTGCAGCATTTCCCGAAGCTGCAGGCCGTCCGTCCGAGGTTTGGGCGGGACCATCGTCAGCAAGACCTTGTGTCGCGTGTTCCCCAAGCTCCGCAGCTTCGCCAGAGTATGTGTCAAGCCATCGGTGGCCACGCTCTCAGGAACGGCGGGAATCACCAGCAGGTCGCAATTGTCCGCCAAATCTTTGAAATCGTCGTCGCTCGGATTGCCTTCAGTGTCGATGACGATATGCTGGTAGTCTCGGATATGGCTCACCATCTGAGCGTGACTGACGACCTTGAACGGTAGACCTCCCTCCCCTCCCCGTTGCGCCCATTTGCTGGCCGAACGGATAGCATCGCCATCGACCAGTAACGTGGGTGCCAGGCGCTGCAGGTAGGCTGCTATGTGGATAGCCGAGGTCGTTTTTCCGACGCCACCTTTGTAGCTTGTAATCGTAATAATCATCTATCCGCCTTTTCGCCTATGCGAAAATCCAAAAAAACACTAATCTGAATGAATAGATATTCGAATTTGTGGGGATGTGTCTATGCGGATTGTTGGAAATCTGAATGCGTGGTTAGCTAGATTTCCGTCTATGTGAACTTCTGCACAGGTAGATGGTTTAATTTCGCACATGCGGATGCCTGAAATTCCGAATATCCGAAAATCCATATATTCAAATTGCCAAAAAGTCAGATTTCTAGAAGGTTGAAAATTCGACAAACTGAATGTGTGAATTGGTAGATAACCAGACACCTGAAAATCCGAATAGATAAAAATCTCAAAGCTCGGATATTCGGATATCTGGAAAGGTGCATTTCCGGCCATTTAAAAGGCGCATATGTACGGATCATTATCGTGCTGAATAGGATGAAAAGTTTCGTCTATGTGGAAATCCAGATGTGTGAATATTCAGACGTATAACTAGTGAAATCAATCTATTAGGGAGGGTAGGGGGTTGCATGAGATTGTTGACCAAACTGCCCGAGAAACGGTAAGTTACCCAAATGGTCACATTGGTTCAGATTGAGGAGTTGGGCCAAAAAGCAGCCGACGCTGTAGCTGGCGCGGGCGTTTTTCGGCGCGTCCGTGTGGCATCCGATTCTGATGATGAATCTCGCCCAGTCTATAGGTTCTCGTTTCTAATTGATGTTCAGAAAGCGACCCTTGAACATTTGGGCTTGATTCGGATCAAGTTGATTCAAAGATTGTACGACGATCTGGAAGCTCAAAACGACGAACATCTGCCTCAAATACGATTGCTAAATCAGGCCGACTGGGAAGAAGAAGCGCGTGCTCGACCCCACTGAGCTTCTCAGGCTCGCTCAGAATCTTTGTCTTCATCCAAGCCGAACTCCTCGAATCTTCTCATCTGTTGCTCTTACAGAGGCAGAGCTTCGGCGCGCTGTGTCCACGGCATACTATGCTTTGTTTCACACCGTTCTAAAGACAGCGGCAGACAGGTTGGTTGGCGACACTCAACAGGCGACAGGTGCTTACTCGCTTGTCTATCGCGGGTTCGACCACCTTCACATGAAGAAGGGATGCGAAGAGCTTCGGAAGCCAAATTTGTCGGGATCCGTTCAAAAGGCTCTGAAACGATCCACGGTAAGTTCGGATACTCGGGAATTTGCAACGGCGTTCATAGACCTTCAGGTAAACCGCCATTTTGCTGATTACGACCCCACCGAGCCGTTCACGCAGATAGACGTGCAGTCGCAGGTCGACGCAACAGAGAATGCCATGCAGAAATTCGCGAGCATCGCTGTTGATGAACAGCTCGATATACTCGCCTTCCTCCTCGTCAAAATCCGTAGCTGACCGTGAGGGGGAGAGGCCTCTAATCCGTTTCAGACCCTTTTTATGCGTTCCGCGACCACCAAAGTCGGCCGAAAATCGCGGTCACTGAAGTGCTCACGTTTCCGTGACTCTCGATAATCCCTATTATCGAGACGTCACATACGAAGAAAGCCAGTTGCCACAATTACCCTGTGTCTGGCAGAATCGGCTCGGGGCAGGCGGGTGCGGTGTCACGCGCCGCGGCCTGATGAAGGAGCGGGTGATGGGGTTCATGCGGAGCGACGGCGCGGCATGACGGCAGCTCCCTCCGAAGGTCCCGTGTCGGCGGCCGTCAGCGGTCCGGACGCGCTCGCGACCAGCCAGGCCTCCGCGCTTGCCATTGTCGGCCGCATGGCGCCGGCCTCGCCGGCCTCGGCAGAGATGTTGGCGCTACTGTCGGGGCCGCTCGGCCAGGCGATCGAAACCGCCGCCACCTTCGCCGATAACCATCTGGCCGCCTCGACACAGCGCGCCTATGCGCGCGATTGGCGCGCCTTCGTCGCCTGGTGCCGGACCCAGGCGGTGAACGCGGCGATCTTGCCGGTGCATCCGGTGCTGGTGGCGGCCTATCTCGCCAGCCTGGTGCCGGCGCTGGGCAAGAGCGGGTTGCGGGCGCGGCTGGCTGCGATCGCCCACCATCATCATCAGAACGGGCATCTCTGGAGCACGCGTCATCCAGCGATTAGTGCGACCCTGCAGGGCATCCTGAAACAGCATGGCAAGCCGATCCGCCCCTCGGCCGCCCTCACCTCCACGGAAATCCGCCAGCTGCTCGGGAGCTGTGGCGAGGATCTCGCGGGGGTCCGGGATCGCGCCCTCTTTCTGACCGGCTTTGCCGGCGCGTTGCGGCGCTCGGAACTGGTGGCGATCGACCGCGAGCACCTGACGTTTCGGGAGGTGGGGCTCAGCATCCATATCCCGCGCAGCAAGCGCGACCAGGAAGGGCAGGGGGCCGAGATCACCATTCCCTGGATGCGCGGTGAAGACACTTGCCCGGTCAAGGCCGTCGAACGCTTCCTGAAACGTGCCGGCATCACCCATGGTCCGGTGTTTCGTGGCGTCACCGCTTGGGGCACGCTGGAGAACCGCCTGACTGCCGATGGCGTCCGCAAAATCCTGCTGCGCAGGGCGGCACTCGCCGGCCTGACCGTCGATCCCCGTGAGCGGCTGTCGCCGCATGGCCTGCGCGCCGGCTTCATCACCGAGGCCTATCTGGCGGCGGCACCGGACGAGCAGGTGATGGCCCATACCCGCCAGAAGGATCTTTCGACCCTGCGCGGCTATCGCCGTCGGGCCAAGATCACCGGCGAGAACCCCGCCCGCTTGCTGGATTTGTGAGGCGCGGGTGAGGGATGATGCGCGAGACGCGGACGCGTTGTCGCTGCCGAACACGGATTGGCTGCGACATGTCCTGATCGTCAGCGGGCCGGCGGAGGATGTCGCAACGTTTCAAATGGCGGCGGCCGGCCTCGGCGCCATTCCCTGGCTGTCCCCGGACCTCGATCTGTTGGAGGAGGACCGGGTGATGGCGCTGCTCCATCCGCCGGATGGCTCGGCCGGGCTCACCCTTGCCGGCGCGCGGGCACTCGCGCGGCAACTCCGCAGCGCCATCGAGACCAACCAGCAGCGGGTCACTGCCGCGATCGGCCGCGTCCGAACCTGCCCCTTGGATCTGCATGCGCTGCTGCCGGTGCCGGATTGTGTCCTCGCTCTTGGGCCGGATGACCCGGCCAGCCTCGCCTGGCTGCGGACGCATTGGGGCGTGGTGCAGGCGCTTCGCCATGTCCGCCTGAAGACGGGGCGGGAGGACCGGCGGCTGCGCCGCTCGGCCCGGTTCGAAGTCGCGTTCTGGGCGGCGGATTGGACGCCCTGGGCGGCGATACAGGCCATGCGTCAGCGCTGGTCCACCTTGGTCTTCGACGTCCGGCCGGATTACGGCGGTGAGTGACGGGCTAACGGACGGGGAGGAGCGGGAGGACGACAGGGAAGAGGGATCGGGTGATCCCGTCTGGGATGACTGGAGCACGCCGCCCCGGGCGACCGAGATGCCGGTGCTGCATCTCGACGGTTTCGACGGGCCGATGGACCTCTTGCTGGACCTCGCCGAGCGGCAGCGGATCGATTTTGGCCGGATGTCCATCCGCGACCTGGCCGAGCAATTCGTCGCCGCCATGGAGCGGTTGGTCGGCCGCGTGTCTCTCGAACGTCGGGCGGATTGGCTCGTGCTGGCGACGCGTCTGGTGCTGCTGCGGTCGCGCCTGTTGTTCCCCACCAGTCCGGAAGCGGCGATCGCGGCGGAACAGGACGCCGGTGCCGAACTGCGTCGACTGGAGGCGATGGTCTTTGTGCGGGCAGCGGCATGTTGGCTGACGGCGCGGCCGCAACTCGGGATCGACGTCTTCGCCCGGCCGGCCGCGACGGCGCCATCGCGGGAGGGGGGCTATGTCGCGCTCATGGAAGCCTGTTTGGTCGTGCTGCGGGGCAGGGGAGGGCGGCCGGAAGAGGCGCCCGTCTATCGGCCGGTTGTGCAAGAGTTTTGGCGCGTGACGGATGCGCTGGCGCGGATCAGAACGGTCTTGGCGGAGCAGCCGGAGGGTGGCGATCTGAGCCAGTTCCTGCCGGCGATCTCGGTTGACGTCGCAAACCGGGACCTCAGAGCGCGCGCCGCGGTCGCCAGCACGCTGCTGGCGGGGTTGGAACTCGCGCGGGAAGGGGCTGTCATGATCGAGCAGGAGGAGGACGGGCCAGTTCTTCTCAGCTTGAACAGAAGCCAAGCGAGCTTGGCCATGCAGGGTTAGACGTCGGTGAGTCAAGACTGCCAAACCGACGGACAACTCATGCGTAGATCCAGGAATAGCGTGCCCGCGCCTCACCCAGGGGTTCCGCCGTATTCATTCTTGATTATATTGAAGACGAGTACGCAAGGAGGATGCCTTGACCCGCCAGACCACGATGACGGTTCGCCTGAGTGGAGCGCTTCATGATTTCGTGCAGGCGAACGTCGGCGAAGATGGCGTCTACGAGAACGTCAGCGAGTACATCCGCGACTTGATACGGCGGGACAAGGAGCGCATGGAGCAGGACGCGTTCGATCGTCTCAAAGCCGAGCTGACCCATGCGTTCGCGGCACCGGACACGTCGTATCGACCTCTGACCGCGGCTGAGGTCATAGCGCGCAACCGGCGCTGATCCGGCCATGGCGGTTCGGGTTCAAGAGGCGGCGTCCCATCGTCTCGACGAAATCTATCGCTACACGCGCGACCGCTGGGGCCATGAGCAAGCGGACCGTTACATCACGGGCCTCTTCGAGGCGTTCGAGGACATTGACTCCCACGCGGTGATGTCGCGGCCGGTTCCGGCGGCATTCGATGTCGATGGTTTTATGTTCCGCTACGAGCGGCATGTTGTGTATTGGCGCCGGCTCTCGAACGGAGACATCGGTATCGTCACGATCTTACATGAGCGCATGCACCAGATCGCGAGGTTCCGTGAGGATTTCGAACTCTGAGGTTGGTGGACTACTCCATTGAGCAGCGAGCGGGTTCTGTTGCAATTGTGCGCCCGGGCGCGATTGCTTAGACTGTCCAGATGTGTTCGACGGCCGGCTTTGATGGCAGAGAGACGTAACCGTCCGTTCAAGGGTCGGCATCTCAAGTCCAAGGCCATCCGCAGGGCGTCGGATCGGCGCGCGGCGGTCGAGCAAACCACAATCTTCCGCAGGGTGTAGGCCTGTACGGCCCCGCTCCAACGTGGCTCCGACGCCATTGCCGCGCAAACAGGGTCCTGGTGGGTTGACGAGACTTATATCAAGATCATCAGGGGCGGCTGGACTTACCTCTACCGGGCCGTAGATAGCTTGGGCCGGACGATCCACTGTCTCCTGCCGACGTGGCGTGACGCTGACTCGGTTAAGCGTTTCCTCCTTAAGCGCTGGCGCAGGTCCACACGGGCAAGCAGCGCACGATTACGATTGACAAAACCCGGCTGACGCCGAACCTAAGCTCGGGGCACGGCTCACGATGACGGGGTACGGAGCGTTAGAGCCATATGGCATATTACGCGCATAGCAGCTCTGGTCGCCTTGAAAGTCAGTGGGAGCTCATATCGGTCCATCTGAACGAGGTGGCAGCGCTGGCAGCGGACAGCGGCGCCCGGTTCGGCGCGAGCGACCTTGCCGGCGCTGCGGGCGCGTTGCACGACCTCGGCAAATATAGCGCCGCCTTCCAGGAGCGATTGCGGAACCCCGCCGTCACCACCGATCATTCCACCGCGGGCGCCATCTGGGCACGCGCGCATTTGGGCGACAAGTGGGGCCGGCTGCTCGCCCATGTCATCGCCGGGCATCACACCGGCTTGAAGGATGGGCTGTTCGATCCCGAGGGCCGCCTGGCAAGCAAGAGCGGCCTGCTCCCCCCGGTGGAACGTGCGGCCAAGAGCGATGGCTTGGTGCTGCCCCAAGGCGCGATGACTCCGGTCGGGCGGCTGAAAGTGCTGAATGAGGAAGGTTTCCAATTCGCATTCCTGACGCGCATGATCTTCTCATGCTTGGTCGATGCCGATCGGCGCTGTGCGGCTGCCTTCGAGGCCCGGATGGGCGGGCAGCCGACCGAGGAGACGAACCATCCCTCGATCGATGTGTTGGCATTGGCCTTATCCGCCTTCATGGCGCAACGGAAGGCGGAGCCGAGCACGCTGAATACGCTGCGCGGTGATGTATTGCGCGCGGCCATCGCCACAGCCGAGCAGGCTCAGGGCGTATTCACACTGACCGTGCCGACGGGCGGTGGCAAGACGCTGAGTTCGCTCGCCTTCGCGCTGGCCCATGCCAGGAAACACGGCCTCGATCGCGTCATCGTGGTCATTCCCTATACCTCGATCATCGAGCAGACGGCGGCCGTCTACCGCGCGGCACTGAAAGACCATGAAGGTGCGGTTCTCGAACATCACAGCGCTTTCGAGATGGAGGAGGAGGCGACATGGTCCCGCGACAGGATTGGGCCGGATCGGCTGCGCCTGAGCATGGAACGCTGGGACAGCCCCATCATTGTCACGACCGCCGTGCAGTTCTTCGAGAGCCTTTTCAGCGACCGCACCAGCCGCTGCCGCAAGCTGCATAGCATCGCGCGCAGTGTGGTGGTGCTGGACGAGGCGCAGACCATGCCCCTTCCGCTGCTTCGCCCTTGCGTTGCGGCGCTGAAGGAACTGGCGCGCAACTACCGCACCTCGGTCGTCTTATGCACCGCGACGCAGCCGGCTTTGAAGGCCGGCCCGCCCGGCACGAAGACCGGCTTCGTGGGTGGTTTCACGACACTGCGGGAGATCGCGCCCGACGTACCGTCCTTGTTCGCGGCGCTGCGCCGGGTGACGGTGCGCGACATCGGTGTTCAGACGGATGACCAGCTTGCCGCGCGTATCGCGACCAGCCCTCAGGCCCTTTGCATTGTCAATCAGCGGGCCCATGCGCGGGCGCTGTTCGGCGCCATCCGAGACCTGCCGGGTGCGCGTCACCTCTCGACCACCATGCACAGCGTTCATCGCGCCCGCGTGCTGGCGGAGATTCGGGACGATCTGAAGAACAAGCGTGCCTGTCGCGTTGTCGCGACATCGCTGGTGGAGGCGGGCGTCGATGTCGATTTTCCCCTCGTGCTGCGGGCGACGGCGGGGCTCGACCAGATCGCCCAGGCGGCGGGCCGCTGCAATCGGGAGTTCGAGCGCAGGCCGGAGGAGAGCGAGGTTCTGGTCTTTAAAGCCGCAGCCTATGACGTCATCCAGCAACTCAAGATCAATGCCGAAGTTGGGGGTGAGATCTTGACCCTGCATGCAGGCGATCCCTTCAGCCCGGACGCGATGCGGGCTTTCTTCGAGATGCTGTATTGGCGACGCGGCAAGGAGGATTTGGACAAAGGCCGTGTCTTGCAGACATGTGCGGACAAGGCTGCCGACCTCAACTTTCCTTTTCAGGAGATCGCCGCCTCCATGCGCTTCATCGATGACGTGATGGTTCCGGTGATCGTGGCGGCGGAGGATAATGGGGAGGTGCGCCCCCTTATCGAAGCACTACGCTATACAACGCGGGTGGGCGGCATTGCGCGAAAGCTTGGGCGCTACACGGTCGGCGTGCCGCGCCCTGTGCGATCGGCGATGTATGCTGCGGGCGTGGCGGAACGTATCCGACCGGAGGAGTTTGAGGACCAGTTCGTGATTCTGCTTAACCTGGAGCTGTATAAGGCGGATGCTGGGCTCGACTGGAACGACCTGACGTTCCGGACGGCAGAAAGTCTAATGGGATAGAAGCGTTGTTTGACGTCCATCGGGCGGCAACGACGCCCGATGGCAAGCCACCCTTGTCAAGTCATAGGGTTAATGACAGTGTCGGAATTATAACAATTGACGAGTCATGCTGTGATTCGCGTAAAAATCTGGGGCCCGCGCGCCCTGTTTTCCCGGCCGGAAATGAAGGTCGAACGGGTCAGCTACGACGTGATCACGCCCTCGGCGGCCCGTGGCGTGCTCGAAGCCATCCATTGGAAGCCGCAGATGGTCTGGCGCATCGAGCGTCTGCGCGTCCTCAACCCGATCCGCTTCGAATCGCTCCGCCGCAATGAGGTCGGATCGAAGGTCCCGATGAGCAAAGTCGCTTCGGCAATGCGTGCCGGCACGACCGAAGGCGTTGCGCTGAATGTCGATGAAGACCGGCAACAGCGTGCGGCGACACTCCTTAAAGATGTCGCCTATATCATCGAGGCGCGGGTTGAGCTGACGGCCAGGGGGCGCGCCGACCCCAGCGAGACCGTGCAAAAGCACCTGGACATGGCCAAGCGGCGCGCGGCGAAGGGGCAGTGCTTTCATCATCCCTATCTCGGCACGCGCGAATTCGCCTGTGACTTCGAATTGCTGGAGGGCGAGCCACCCCCCGCGCATGACAGCCTGAAGGGAACGCGCGATCTCGGCTGGATGGCGCTCGATCTCGATTATGCCGCCGGCAACGAGGCGCGTTTCTTTCGCGCCACGATGGTCGATGGCGTGATCGAAGTACCGGCCTTGAGTGACGAAAGCGTCACGGGATGACGATCCTGCAATCGCTCGCCACGCGGTATGAGCGGATGGCAAAGGACGGCAAGGCGCCGATCCCAGGTTTCGCACCCGCGCAGATCAGCTTTGCGATTGTTCTCGACAAAGCCGGCAATGTCGTGACGGTCGATGATCTGCGTGTCGGCGAAGGCAAAAAGCTGCGTCCGAAGATCGTGCAGGCTCCCACTGCGCCCAAGCGCACGGTTGGCATCGCGACGGGCGTGTTCTGGGACAAGACATCCTATGTCCTTGGTCGCACGAAGCCGGATATGACGGTCTCTCCGGTTAAGCAGGCGAAGGACGTCGAGCGACTCATAAAGGAACACGCGGCATTCGTGGCGCGGCATGAAACGCTTTTGTCTGAGACGAACGACATCGGCTGCTTCGCTCTGCTCGCCTTTCTCCGAGGTTGGTCGGCGGACGCCTATGACGCTCTTCCCTATGCGATGGAGATGCTCGATCAGAACGTCGCTTTCCGCTTGCACTATGAAAACGAATTCGTCCATGACCGCCCGGCGGCGCGCGCCGCTCTGATGGCCGAAGCGGATGGACAGGACTCTGGGCCCAAGGGAATGTGTCTCGTCACGGGCGAGACCCTGCCGATCGCGCGGCTGCATCCTTCGATCAAAGGTATTGCGGGGGCGCAGTCTTCCGGCGCCGCGCTTGTGTCCTTCAATCTTGATTCCTTCACGTCTTATGGCCACGCGCAAGGTGCGAATGCACCGGTGTCCGAAGCCGCCGCCTTCGCCTATGCGACGACCCTCAACAGCCTGCTCGCGAATGATGGCACAACAGCGAACGGCCGGACCCGCTACCGCAACCGCGTCATGCTCGGTGAGACGACGGTGGCCTTCTGGGCGGAACACGGAAAGGCCGAGATCCTCGCGCGCGCCCTGATGGGCGAGGAGGAAGAAGCCATCGCCGATGACGATGCCCTGCCGGTTGATGAGACGACCGAGACCAGCAAGCTCCGCGATGTGCTGACCCTGATGCAGGATGGTAAGCCGCTGCAGCAGGCGGCACCCGACATGGATGCGGCGTCGCGGGTCTATGTGCTGGGCCTCAGCCCCAATGCCGCGCGGCTTTCCGTGCGCTTCTGGGTCGAGCAAACGCTTGGGGATTTCGCCCGACACTTTCAACAGCATTGGGAGGATCTCCGCATGGACCCTCCGCCCCATCCCTGGCCACCGCCGCTATGGCGTCTTTTGCTGGAACTGGCCCCGCAACGAAAGGCGGAAAATGTTCCGCCCCATCTCAGCGGTGAGGTGATGCGGGCGGTCCTGACGGGTCTGCCCTATCCGCGCGCATTGCTGACGCAAACCATCATGCGCATCCGCTCGGATCGCGATGAGGAAGACCGGCGCACCGGGCGCGTGCTGGAAAAGGTCAGCGACCTCCGGGTCGCGACTCTCAAGGCCTGCCTCGCGCGAATGTATCGCTGGAAACTGATTGCGGAGGACGTGCCCGTGTCGCTTGACCTGACGACGACCAACAGCGCCTACCGCCTGGGCCGTCTCTTCTCGGTGCTGGAGCAGTTGCAGCGCGCGGCCCTGGGCCAGCGAAACGCTACGGTGCGGGACCGCTTCTATGCCTCGGCCTCCGCCACGCCGGCTTTGGTGTTTCCGTCGCTCATCCGCAACGCTCGCAATCATAGCAAGACGATTCGCACCAAGGTCGGCGCCGGCCTCGCGGAGTGGTTCGAGGATCGCATTGCCGAAATCGCTTCCGGTCTTGAGGGTGCCTTTCCAAAGACGCTGCCGATGGAAGAGCAGGGACGCTTCGCGCTCGGCTATTACCATCAGCGTGACGTGTTCCGTCGCAAGAAGGACGTGCCTGCAGAGATCGAGACGGCCGCAGCCACCGCAGATCTATCCGAAGAGGGTTCATAGACCATGTCCGAGACGGCTTCTCCGGCGATCAAAAATCGCTACGACTTCGTTTTTCTCTTCGATGTCCGCAATGGCAATCCGAACGGCGACCCCGATGCCGGCAATATGCCGCGCATGGATCCGGAAACGAGCCGTGGCCTCGTCACGGACGTTGCCATCAAACGCAAGATTCGTAACTATGTCGCCATGGCGCGGGGTGATACGCCCGGCTACGATATCTATATGCGGGACGGGGCGGTGCTGAATTTACAACACCGGAAAGCCTATGCACATTTCAAGATCGAACCCGACACGAAGTCCAAGAAAGCCCCCAAAGACAAAGCGCAGGAGCTTACGCGCTGGATGTGCGACAACTTCTTCGACGTTCGAACCTTCGGCGCCGTCATGTCGACCGAAGTGAATGCCGGACAGGTGCGCGGCCCGATCCAACTCACCTTTGCCGAAAGCATCGATCCCATCGTTCCCATGGAAATCACCATCACCCGCTCCTCCGTCACCAACGAGAAGGATGCCGAGAAGAACGACCGCACCATGGGCCGCAAACATATCGTGCCTTACGGCCTTTATCGCGCCCATGGCTTCGTTTCGGGTCGCCTCGCCAATGACGCCACGAAAGGCACGGGCTTTTCGGAGGCCGATCTTGCTCTCGTCTGGGAAGCGCTCGCGACGATGTTCGATCATGACCGCGCCGCTGCGCGCGGCGAGATGACCGCGCGCGGCCTCATCGTCTTCAAACATGAGAGCGACCTTGGCAATGCGCCGGCGCACAAGTTGCTGGAACGCGTGACGGTCACGCGCGCGGAGGGGGAGGGGCCGCCGCGCGGCTTCGCGGATTACGTCGTGGCCGTGAATAGCGCCGACCTGCCAGCCGGCATCACGATCGAAACCAAGATCTGACAGAGCGGGGCGGTGATGTCGGATGCCGATCTCATCGCCCTGTCCGCGCTTCAGCACTTTCTGTTCTGCCCACGGCAATGCGCACTCATCCATATCGAGCAGGCTTGGGCCGAGAATGCCGCCACCGCCGAGGGCCGCGTCGCGCATGAGCGCGTTCATGCCGTCGAAACTGAGGTGCGGCGGGGCGTTCGCACTGTCACGGGCATGCCGCTGCGCTCCGATCGCCTCGGCGTCACCGGCATTGCCGATGTGGTGGAGCTGCACCGCGCGGTGGATGGCGGGTGGCGACCTTATCCGGTAGAACACAAACGCGGCCGGCCGAAGGCGCATCGAGCGGATGACGTGCAGCTCTGCGCCCAGGCATTCGCCCTGGAGGAGATGTTTGGCGCCGAGATCACGGAAGGCGCCTTGTTCTATGGCCTGCCGCGCCGCCGCAGTGTCATCGTTTTCGACCCTGTTCTACGAGACCTGACCCGAGAGGTGGCGCGGTCAACTCGCTTGCTCCTCGCCGCCGGCCATACACCCCGGATGGCCTATGAAAAGAAACGCTGCGACGCCTGTTCCCTCATCGAAATCTGCCGGCCGCGCATCACGGGCGCCGAGCGCTCTGCCGCAGACTGGCTGAAAGCGCAGCTTGATGCGTAAATTACTCAACACGCTCTACGTCTCCACCGAGGGTGCTTATCTGCGGCGCGATGGTCTCAATGTTGTCGTAGAGGTCGAACGGGTAGAAAAGCTTCGCGTGCCGCTACACCTCCTTGGCAGCGTAGCGGTGTTCGGTCAGGTGTCTTTGTCGCCGGCACTGATGGGCAGCCTGGCGGAGGCCGGAATCGTCACCGCCTTCTTCGGCACGAACGGCCGCTTCCTCGCGCGTGTCGAGGGTCCCGTTTCCGGCAATGTGCTGCTACGCCGCGAACAATATCGGGTCATGGATGACGGGCCAGATTGCACGCGCATCGCGCGGGCGATCGTTGCGGCAAAGTCGCTCAATCAGCGCAGTGTCTTGCAGCGCGCCTTGCGTGACCATGGGTCGGCACTCACGGATGCGGCGCGGGACGCGGTGATCGCAGCCATCGACCGAATGCAGGATATCGCACGCCGCGCCTTGCATGAAACCGATCTGGACCGTTTGCGCGGTCATGAGGGTGAGGCCGCCGCTCTTTATTTCGGCGTTTTCGGCCATGCGCTGCGGGTCACGGATCCGGCGCTCGCCTTTCGCGGGCGGAGCCGGCGGCCGCCGATGGACGTGCCAAACGCCCTCCTTTCCTTCCTTTATACCCTGCTGGTGCATGATTGCCGGGGCGCATTGGAGGGGGTGGGCCTCGACCCTGCCGCAGGTTTTCTTCATCGGATGCGCCCCGGCCGGCCGAGCCTCGCATTGGATCTGATGGAAGAGCTACGCGCGCCCTTAGCCGACCGTCTTGCGCTCTCAATGCTCAATCGGCGTGAGTTGGTGGCGGGTGATTTCCGCATCATGGAAAACGGTGCCGTGCTTCTGGCGGAGGACAGCCGCAAGACGGTGCTGACCGCCTGGCAGGAGCGCAAGCGCGAGGAGATCGAGCATCCCTTCCTTAAGGAGCGAACATCGCTGGGGTTGCTGCCTCATCTGCAGGCGAGCCTGCTGGCGCGTGCACTGCGTGGCGATCTTGACACCTATCCGGCCCTGATTTGGAGGTAGCGAATGCTCATCCTGGTCAGCTACGATGTGGAAGTCACCTCGCCCGGGGGCGCCCGGCGCCTCCGCCGTATTGCCCGCGCCTGCAAGGATTACGGTCAGCGCGTTCAGTTCTCGGTGTTCGAGATCGAGGTGGCGCCCGATCAATGGGTGTTGCTGCGGGCTCGGCTGGTTGGGGAGATGGACCCAGTGCGGGACAGTCTGCGGTTCTATTTCCTCGGCAGTGGAGGCCGCCGCAGGATCGAGCATCTCGGTGCGAAGCCGGTGGTGGATCTGGACGCGCCCTTGATCGTATGAGGGTCACAGCTCTTCGCGCGAACCTGAAGCGTCCGGCGTTTTCCCGATCGGTTCGCGGGCGCTCTTTGCCATTGTAAATCAGAATGTTACGCTGGAGACGTTGCGCGTCGCCTTTCGAGGGCGGTGCGGCGGGGTCGGTTTCGCGCGAACCGGCGGATTTCGGATGCCTTTTCCACCAGGTGTGATGGAGGGGGTCGCTCCTCGCGCGGGAGCGCGGATCGAAACT
>NZ_CP126998.1 GCF_030252425.1 Acidisoma sp. PAMC 29798
TACTTCATCACCAGGGGTCATCTTCTGGCGTTCACTCCATGTTGTCAGGAGCAACTCGCGCGTAGTGAACAGGCGTTCAGTGGGGCGGGTAGAAGAAGCGGCCTTCGGGGTTCTGGTGCGTTCAGTCATCCCTCCAATCTATGATTGTTACGATAACGTTTCAAGAATCCTTTTTCTAGCTGCCTGGATGGAGTGGCGATAGCTTCGCCGCCCTGGACGCAATGGGGGGCTGCGATGGTCGACCAGACGGCGCGATTGATGGAAGACGCTGCGAACGAGGTGCACCAGTGGCGCAACCTCTATTTTACGCGAGGCGGGCGGACGTATTGGAGCTGGTGGATATTCGACACAGAGGCGGAATGTCGGAATGCCTCGCGCGGCTGGTTCAGAGAGGTTGCAGGCTACATCGCGCGTGATCTGGCCTACGGCGAGGATTTTGTAGACCTCTGGAATTCCACCGACCTCGTGCCGTTTAAAGATTTCCGGTTCGCGGTGCCGATGCCCTGGGACGGTTGAGACGGTCGAACAGTTTCACCGAGGGGGAGCAGGGCCACGGCCACATGATCCAGAAGCCAACGCGGATCGTTTTCGAGCGCCAGAGCTGGATCGGTTTCGACGAGGGCGGGTTGTTGGGGTCGTGGCCTATAGAGCGTCGCCCTGGGTCATATGCTGAAGGGACTCACGAACGTCTGGCCAATGGCATTCGCGCGCGTGAAGGCGACTTGTCTGAGGCGGGCAGCCTTGAGAGCGAAACGTTGGTCACCCCTCGCTATGGCCCGCTTCATAGCGGCGTCGGCGCGCTCCTCAATTTCAACGGCGCGGCGAAAGCTGTTTATCTGTTTACCAAGCGGCATCTTACCAAGCATCGGCATGGTCTAGTCCTTTGCTGTGTGGAACCGGCCCAGGTGGCCCGATTTACCCATAACGTCCATTATATCGTGAGCTGCTTAAGTAGCGTCTCGACGGCTTGGCCACTGATTTCGAGCAATCCAACTTGATCCTCTACGGCAGCGCCAATCACCGCAACGGACGCCGCCGTTTTATGGTTGATCTTCGAAGGGGCTGGGCGAATGATGTTGCCCGTTGACGCAGAGATAACAATTTTGACTGTCCCATTGGTGACTTCAACCATAACAAGGCCATTAACATCCGTAGCATTTTTAATGTACCAACCGGACATATGTTTTTCTCCCATTAACAGCCTATTGAATTGGGCACGGCGGCGGGACTTGAACCCGCGTCCTTCCCTGCCGATACTGGAGTTGCACACTACCAGTGATCTAGAAAGCAAGGTGCTCTTCCGCTGAGCTACGCCGCGAACTGTGGTTAATCTTCGACCGGTAGACCGAGGAACGCGCGTACAATTCCGGCCTTTTCAGGGTTTTCCTTCTCAACCAGCTTGACCACGGCCTTATTCAGGGCGGGGTCGAGAATTACCCACGTCGGCAGCCCGCGACTTTGCGGATTCCCTAGGGGGCTGTCCTGATTGCCATTCCATCGAAATCCTATGCGCCGTCGCCTCTCCCACATGCCGATGGAATACGCAGGCTCGCCTTCCCCCCTGTCGAGGATGACATCGACCAGGCGCCACATGGTTTTTGGAGAGATAACATCGCCGGGGTCAATATAAGGCATTATAACGGCGTCCTGATTGGTTCCAATACGCATACGTATGATGGTTGTAGAAAAGTTTGTCAAGATTTTCTATGAGCCATAATTCAAGACTTTTGGGCGTTTCCAGTAGACACGGGATTCCAATGGGTTACGATGCCCGTAAGATATGACCGAAACACAGCAGCCCCGGCGCATTGGATACGCCCGCGTCAGCACCTACGGACAAACGCTCGACGCACAGCTTGAGCAGCTCGACGCTGACGGCTGCGCGAAGGTCTTCCGCGAGACTGCCAGCGGTGCCCAGGCCGACCGGCGAGAGCTAAACCGAATGCTGAAGGCTCTTTCCCCTGGTGACATGGTGACGGTGACGCGGATCGACCGGCTGGCACGTTCGACGTTCGACCTATTCGCCATCGTGAAGCGCATTACCGATGCCAAGGCGCAATTCCGGTCACTAGCCGAGCCGTGGGCCGATACTGCGACCAGCACCGGGCGGCTGATGATTGCCGTGCTCGGTGGGCTGGCTGATGTCGAGCGTGATCTGATACGCACCCGCACGGCAGAAGGCAGGAGCCGCGCCAAAGAACGCGGGCAGCACATGGGCCGCCCTTCGAAGATGACCCCTCAGCAGGCAGCAGAGGCCCGCCAGAGGCGGCAGGACGGGGCAACGCTCAAGGAGCTGGCGGAAAGCTACAATGTCGGCAGGGCGACGATTTCGAGGCTGATAGCGGGAAGCTTCTAATTACCTAAGCAACTGAGAGAGACACGCTCATGGCTCAAATTGAAGAGCTCAAAATTGGGACAGCAGTCCTTTATCGCGACATCCTAGGCGAAGTTACTGCGGGGAAAATAGTCGGGCGTAGATTCAATGGGGGCGTGGAGGGAGATGTAGACCCGGATGGTTATCCGTATTCACCCGGCGAGGAGCCTGACCGAGTAAAAGTGGCCTTTTTGACAAAAGGAGTTCCACCGGAAGACATTAGCGTTTCTTGTTCACCCGATCAGATCGAGGTCAATTTGAACCCAACGTTCCGCTAAAGACCTGATGCCATAACGTCCATTATGCGATCTTTCCGACAGTCTTTTCAGAGTAATCCAGCAGTCCCCAGAGGCGATTCAGACCGCCGCAGCACTTTGACTTGGCCAGGGCTAGTATTCAACCCCTGCCGGCGGACAGCCAGGTGCACGCGATTACTTGCTAAAACCGTTGCAAACGGGTTCCCTTCGGCATGACCGATGCTACCGAATCGCCGCCGCCGAAAAGCCCGCAACCTGAGACACAACCGCCCCGCGTTAAGCCTCGGATCATCGCCGCCCCGAAGCTCGGGCAAATCTATTGGTGCGACTTCCCGCGCGACGCGCATTTGCCGGAGATGTGGAAGACCCGACCCGTGGTGGTGATGTCCTACAAAAATTCCCTGCACGGCCCTTGCCTGGTGGTGCCCCTCTCGACCGAACCACAAGGTAACAGCCCCTGGGCCTGGGAACTCTCATCTTCCTTAGACGGGCAACGCAGCTGGGTTGTGTGCAATCACCTGTACACGGTCGCGCCAAGCCGTTTTTCTCAGATCAGGGGGAAGATACCCAGCATCCCAAAAGCTGACTTCAACGAGGTGCTCAAACGGGTGCAGGAATGGCTTCCCCGCCCCTTTGATCTTGACAAATAAGGCCATTTGTCCTAATTATAGGTCATCGCGGCCCTGAGAGATTAGGTGACCGTTGCCCGAAAGGGAGTCAATTGCCAGGGGAGCCGTAAGGCTCCCCTTGGTTTTTAGCCCTACGGCTTCCGCCACTGATCTCGGCCACCAACCTTCGTGTTGCGCACGCGCTCCACTAAGATTTGCGCATTTGGATCAAGCTGTTCCGCGCGATCAATGGCCTTCCCCTGCGTAGGGGCTACAGCGCTTGCCCTCTTCGAATCTGGCTTCCTGACGGCGAAATCACCCCCCGGTCGCTGCTCGATAAATAACTTGTCCTTGGTCATGCTAGAACTCCGTTCGTGAAAATTCCTGCGTGGATCGACATCTAGAACAAAATCGACTAAATTACTACTAGATGTGGTTTATTCGGCCAAGAAGATAGATCATCGGCAAACCTTTTTGTAGCACCTCGTTTGGCTGGGGCGACTATTAGGCTCTTGCAGGCAGCCAGCCCGGCATGGGCGATTACTTTGATGCACGCCAGCTTTCGACAGCGGCCATCATTGCCGCTGCGGCTCCTATTACCGACACCACGACCAAAATTACCGTCCCGAATCGTTCCCACCAAATGCGGCGCCGTATTATGTTGCGAAGGTGGTTGCGTTGGATGTCACCGTTGCCGAGCCGGACAAGCATACCTTTGGCTTTCGCCTGATCATGATAAATCGCGCGAAGCTCTTCCGTGCTGAACAGCGAAACGTCATCACGCAAAGGCTGTTTCATTGGTTATCCGATTCCGGCAGCAGCGAAAGCTGACCTTGATCGCGAGAGCCCTTGAGGTGGTAGGCTTTAACAAAGGCCAGTCGATTGCCGTTGAACATGAAGCGAATATTGACGAAGAAAGTGCCGTCATAAGGCGTGTTATAGAGAAAGCCCTTTTCCAGCAGCTCCCGCATCCCTTTGTAGTAGATTGTTTTCGACTTCCCGGCAGTCAGGAACGACAACTCTATTTTGTCAGTTCCGGGTTTGTCTCTTAGAGCATTGTAGACCATTTCAAACATCACAAGCCCAGGCTTAGAGAGTTCGGCAGCTTGCTTAACGCCACTTAGAAACAGCTTTACAAAGCGTTCCTTGTCTACTTCCTCCCATTCATAGGCTACGGCGGTGCCGCGTCCCAGGACTTCTCCACTACCGTCATCGAGGACAACAAGCCCACGGTTTTCCTCACCGAGCTGACGGCGACGGGGGCTTTTGATCTCGCTTTCCGAAGGAATACTAGGGTTTGCGGTGTACACCGGCATTCCCCGCCGCTCGGCAATTATGATGGAGTCGCTTCTCATTTTTTAAGCCCGAATCGGAGAACACATTCTGCATATAGTGAGACTGTATTCTTCAGATAGCAACCTAAATCGGAGAATACAGTTTCCGTTTCGGAGAATGGGGTCTCCATTTCGGTGACAGTCAACTCAAGCTTTGCAAGGGGTTGCAGGCAGTTCCCTTCTTAGAGTCATAAAAGGCTTCGCAGTTATCCATGCCCTGGCCGACGCGCCCATAGGTGAGGCTGGCTAGGCCAGGGGGTGGGTAACTGTGCCTGCAAGAAGCCAAACCGGCGTCAGGACGCCAGTGGCTACGGTGCTCGTCAGGGTCAAAGGGTGGCTCCTCGCCATGCTCGCTTTTCGCAAAGCCGAAAAGCTGTGCGTGGCTGTGGTGCCGCTTCGCGCCTTTGACCCTTCCTGCGCTCCGTGCGGTTCTGAAGGTGTCGGGACGAAGGGCGTCCCGCCTGATAATCGCCACCCCTGCGGGGCGTCGAACAAAGGGCGATGGTTGAACAGGCAAGCAATCGACGCGCGAGGTTGCTCATTTACTCATTTGATGTTATGATATTATAACCATTTACTCAAATGATGGAAAGAGGCTTTGAATGATCATCGCAGTGGTGAACCAGAAGGGAGGGGCGGGAAAGACGACCTTAGCGCTGAACCTTGCAGCAGCCAGTGCAGCCCAGGGCAAGCGCGTGTTGTTAATCGACGCCGATCCGCAGCAGACGGCGCAGGATTGGGCAGCAATTCGGACGGAGCCACCGCCTTTCCAGGTGATCGGACTGACTAAGCCGGTTTTGCATCGAGACTTGCCCGCGATGGCGGCTGACTACGACATGACGATCATCGATGGAGCGCCTAGGAGCTACGAGGCAACGCGAAGCGCAATCGGGGCGGCGGATGTGGTGTTGATTCCGGTGCAGCCGTCAGGGGCGGATTTTTGGGCAAGCCGAGAAACGGTCAACCTTGTGCGGGCGGCTGGTGAAGCGAAGGGCGGGCAGCGGGCAGCGTTCATAGTGTCGCGCAAAATAGGCCGGTCGGTTCTGTCCCGAGAAATCAACGAAGCCCTGGCCGAGTTCGGATTGCCGATCCTGGCAGCAGGGACAACGCAGCGCGTGATTTATGCCGAGGCAATGACTGCCGGGGAAACCGTGATTGAGCAGCAGCCTGACGGACTGGCAGCAGCAGAAATCAGGGCGATACTCACAGAGCTTGAAGGAATGAAGGAATGAAGGAATGAGTAAAAAGCCAGCTTTCACAATGCCGAAGGATCGGTCGGAGGCGTTGCAGCGATTTGTTGACGGAGACGAAGCAGCGGCAGCGGTTAGACTTCCTTCCAGGATGCCCGCAGGTGGCCCAGGAGCAAAGCAAACTCGGTTGAACGTCGATCTACCCCCGGAGCTGCACAGGCGGTTCAAAACGGCTTGTGCGGCCGAAGGCGTGAAGATGGCCGAGGTGGTTACGCAGCTCATTCAGGGATGGACGGCCGATAAGCATTGACCAGTGCAGCGGCACCAGCTCGACGGAGGCGCTGACGTGGCTGTTCAGGCGGTAGCTACTTCGCTGATTGGTCCCACACTTGGAGGGTCGCCTTCCTAAGCACCACTGAACCAAGCCACAGCCCGCAGATCAGGTGTAAGATCGAGCGTCGAGCGTTCGGCAGAGTGTTGCCACTCGGCAGGGCGGGATTTGCGAAACAAGGTCATTTGGCGTCTCTCAGCATGGCCGCATAGCGGGCGCGTTCATCCATGGCAGCGGTTTCAACGGCGCGGCGTTTCTCGGCCTGGGTGGCTTCCTCACGGGCAGCAGCGGCACGAGCAGCGGCGGCCCTTTGAGATTTCCACCAGCCTGAAAGTTTGCCAGCGGCCTCTTTCCCCAGCTCCGCAACGCGCTCAACATTGACCGGAGGCAGAGAAGCTTTAACGGGAGCGGCAGGGGTTGGGCGTTTTACGGTGGATTTTTCAGTAGTAGTACGTCTAACAAACAATGGGTTAGGTCGATAAAGTCCTCGGAAACGTGCATCGGAAAAATAATTGATTTTTCGGAGATGATAAACGTAACCACCTGCAAAAATGCAGACACTTTCCTGTGCAGGTAGTTGCGTTATTTGGTCAGGCCTCATTATCATCTCTAAACCAGCAGATTTTTGATGAATATAGCCATAGTGCTTATGTTTTATATTCTGGCGGACATATGACGTATCAAGCATCTGTCCGTGTTCTGTCCAATGCTCAGTCACTACTTCTTTTTGACCGATAAGATTTGAAAAATATTGTGAGGTAGTATTGTCGTTCACCTTTAAAAGCTGAATTAGTTCACTGTTTGCAATGAATGTTTCCCAGCTATTAGGATAGTCGTGCTGCAATTGTTTGAGGTCTTGCAGGAAGGCCCAGATACGAATCCCCATGCCAGCCATAAGGCCGAATGCTTGTTCTACCATGCGAAGGCCCCCGCCTGGGTTGATGGTTCCCATTTCGTCGAGGATGAAAAGAACAGGTGGAGAGGGCGGGATTCTAGCGCGGGTAATTGCACGGATAGCGAGTGTGATAATCAGTCGTAGCCAACGGCCATAAGTCGCAAGCCGATCCACCGGCAGCACGAGGAACACAGATACGCGGGAGGTCGCCAGCGATGAAAAGTTAAATGCGTTGGAATCGGTCTCCATGCTGTCCAGCAGCCGAAGGGACTCAAAGGGAAAGGTTTGCGTGTCGGCGGTGGAACGGATCGAGCTGACTTCCTTAGTTCCAGAAGCGAAGCGCCGGAGGTTGCGGCCTGCGAAGCTGTTAGGGTTCCGGTCGTGTAGGATTTTAATAGCGGCAGTCAGCTCCGCGTCGGTTGAAGTGAGCAACTTGCGAACCTGACGGAAGGAAGCTTGGCCGGGCGGAGCGTTCTCGATAACGGCAGCGATCAGACCAGCGACAAGGGCGCGGGCGGATTCACTCCAGTGGGGATCGTTTCCGCTGGAAATAATGACGGCTTCAGCAAGCATCATCACATCTTCAGCGAAATCGGGGGATTTTGGATCGATGACAGAGAGAGGATTAAAGCGGGTCGTGATTTCCTTTTGGCCGACGAGAGACCCATAGCGTCGGTTCACTTCGTCGAATGGATCGAGGATAACGACACGTTGCCCGAGCTGGCGGCGACGTTCGGCTGTAATCCATGCGTTTTCACCTTTCGGGTCAATCGTCAGGGTTGAGCCGTTATATTGGCAGAGTGCCCCTATAATCTGGAGACCTTTGCCACACCGAGTCATCCCAAACGAGAGCGCATGACCACCCTTTTCTGGAACCCACCACAAACCATTGTTAGAGGGTTGAGCAAGATTGCCGCCGACAAGCACCCCATTAATGCCTTTTGGGTGGAAAAAATGGGAAACGTCGTCTTCTGTGCCTTGGTAGAGTGTGGCCATCGGTTCGTCTCCGAGGATTGAACCGCAGGAGCGTTTAAACCCCTGCGGCCCATGCTTTCACCACGGAGGCCGTCCCCGGCATGTGGCAGAAGATGCTACCGTAAGTTATCCACAGGATACCAGTAAAAACGCGACACGAAACCGATGCTTTCCCGAAAATCCTACAGGGAAGTTTGAAACCGCGAATGAGGTTTCAACGGTGCAGAGCGAAGCGGCGCACCGCCTAAAAATACCGAGCGAAGCGAGACCCTTTTAACTGGACGACAACCCTAAATCTTTGTAGGCGAGAAAGAAGGGTGAACTACACAAGCTCTCTGCAAGAGCGCACTTAAGTGTCCCTGCGGGACACGGCGCGGTTTTCGCCTACGGCAAAAACACCCCTGCCATCCGGCAGGGTAGGGAAGGGTTCGCAGTGGCACCAGAACGCAAATCGATAGAGCAGCAGCTTGCCCAGGCCCGTGCCAAGGTGCAGCAGCTTGAAGCCCGCGCCGCATCTCGCAAGCGCAAGACCGACGACCGGCGAAAAATCCTCATCGGTGTGACGGTCATTGCTGCCATGGAGAAGGATGACGAGTTGCGTGAGAAGGTGCGCGGGTTGCTCGATGCTCATTTGACGAAACCGCTTGACCGGGAAGTGGTGGCGGAATGGCTTCCGCGCACCTGAACCGAACGTTCGTAAAACGCAGCCAGGGCGAGAGCGCGACAGGCAAAGCGGCATACAATGCCCGCGACCGTATTTATGACGAGCGAACCGGCGACGTTCACGACTACACCCGGCACCGGTCGAAGTGCATTTTCGAGGGGCTTTATGTTCCGAAGGATGCGCCGGAATGGGCTGCGGATCGTAGCGAGCTTTGGAACCGTGCCGAGGCCGCCGAAGTGCGTAAGGACGCGCAAGTAGGGCAGTCGTTTGATGGTGCGTTGCCGCATGAGCTGACCGACGAGCAAAACCGATGGCTATTGCAAGACTTTGTGCGGGAGAATTTCACGCGGAAAGGCTTGGCGGCAGATGTGTCGATTCACGCCCCTTCAAAGGGTATGGATGACCGCAACGTTCATGCCCATATTTTGGTTTCCGAGCGGGTGCTAGGCCCGGACGGTTTCGCCAAGAGCAAGCCCCAGAAGTCGCGGGCCGATGTGACGGCAGAGACGAAGGCCTTTCGCAAGTCATGGGAAACGCTCGTCAACCGGCACCTTGAGCGTCACGGCCACGAAGCCCGGATAGACATGGGCCGCACCAGGGACGGCGACAGCCTCCACATGGGAAAGGCTGCGAAGGGGATGGAGGCACGCGGGGTTCAGACCGACCGCGGGGACATCCAGCGCGAGGCCGACCAGCTTACCCAGGCACGGGCCGAGGTTGCCGAGCTGGAATCCCTGCAACGGGACGCATTCCGCCGCCAGGATCGAGAGCGTGCGGGCGTCATGTGGGATGGGGAATATACCTCAACCCTTGACGGCATCCGGCAGCGGGAGGCTGCAGAAAAAAACAACAGCAGCGATGCCCAGGCGAAGCGGGCGCTCGACGATTTGGCGGCGGTCGATCCTCTCGGGACAGCGCGGCACTTCGGCCACCACAGGGGCGACCAGCTTAAGACGCCCGAGGAAATGCGCCGCGACATGGCCGCGCGGATGCGTGCGTTTGACGAGCCGGAACAGGCGGCGGGTCGTGAGAGAGATTCGCGCGAGAATCCAGCGCACGGAAACCCCGCGCAGGATCCCACTGCGGCAAAATCAGAACGAGGCTGGACAGCCCAAGGCGGCGGCTGGGACGGTCTCACCCCCGAACATCAAGCCCAGGCGCGGCAGAGCTGGGAAGCCTGGACGGAGAAGCGCACCGCATCCGGCAAGGGCTTCGGTTTGTCGGATTACGTAGACTATGTGCAGGAGCGTGAGGCCGCGAAGATGGCCCGGGCAGGTGCCAAGCCTGAAAGCCAGGCGCACCAGGTTAAACAACCGGCACCGACTGACGACCTGGAACGTCCCACCCGTGAACGCACGACGAAGGACAGCCAGGCGAAGCGCCCTGATCCAGCTGACGAGCGGGCGGCGTGGGCGGCGACGTTGCGCGGCTTTGCCGAAGAAGGCCCTCAGAAAGTCACCAGAGGCCCCGAGCCGGTTACGGCTGGGGAAGACCCGGCCAATGTGCGAGAACGCACCTACGAGCGGGAAAGGGCGCGTCCTGGGGCATCCTATCTGCAAGCCGCCTTATCTGCCGCACGGGAACGGCTGAACAGCTTGGGCGCACGGCTGGAAGCGACTCTTACCCACATACAGGTTCGTCTGCGCGACCGAGAGGCAGCGACGACGGTGCGGCTTGGTGGACATGCTTCCACGTCGCCTTCACCACGTCACACGCGGGAAAACACCAGCAGCCGCGAGAACAATCGCACGATGGCCGAGGAACTGCGCCAAGCAGGCAAAGAGGCGGCGCGGCAAGAGCGTGTTGTGCCGGACGAGGAACAAGTTCGCAAACTGGAACGGCAGATCGAGGCGGCAAAGATGCGGGGCGACAAAGAAGCCTTGCGCGGTCTTGGCAAGGAGCATTTTCGGCAAACCGGGACAGGTGGCAAGTCTGTAGAGGCGGGGCCGGAATCCCCCAAAAAGGACTTCATGGATGAGCTTATGGAACAGGCTCGTAAAGCAGTCGCGGAAAACGAGGCGCGAGAAATCGGACGGCGGCATGAGTCGGAAGGCAATGAGGTTGAACGCATCCGCGAGCTGATACGTCAGGAGCGGCAGGCGAGGCGACCGCACGAACCGAGCTAGAAGGACTCTCGATGACCGACACAGCGAAGGCTAATCGGGACTTTGCCGACGAGCTACTAGCCCAGGCACGCGAACAACTAGCGCGAGAGGCGTCTGCACGGGTGCGGCCTGACGAAGAACGGGAACGCGTGATTCGACAGCAGATCGAGACAACCAAGCAACGCGGCAGGGATAACCCCCTGCTCGAAAACAAGGAACGCCTTCGGGAGCTAGGCCGAGAGCACTACCGCCGCACCGGCAGCAATGGCGGGGCGACCTAATACTAGATGTCGTGTGCCGGCAGCGCCGATCGCGCACAACATCTAGTGTAATCGTTCTAGCATCAACAGGGAGCGAGCAATCGGCAGCGGCATCCACGCCGGCGCGTTGGGCTTGGCGATCGACACCAAACTGGCAGCGATCGACAGGGCGACCAGGATCGGAATCCAGTTAGTGCCACGGCGGCGCCACGGCGTGCCATAGCGCCCCCGACTGGACGGCCCGAAGGATAGACGCCGCATCCAGGCAGACAGACCCCATGGTCGCGCATAAGCGGCAGCGGCGACACGGATCACGCGGACGGCTTCGCGTGGCGTGACCTCGAACAGCTCCGACCTTGGCACGCGCCGATCCGACAGCATCCGATGTGCGGCCTGCTCGACCGCAAACCAGTCAGCGACGGCGAGGCGGCGAGCGATGACGAAGGGCGCGGCCGTACCGTATTCGCTCACCAACTCGCGGGCGCGGTGCGTTGCCGTTCGAGATGTGCCGCCGATCTTCACGCAACCCGGCAAGCCTGGGTTCGTCAGGACGTAGACCCATCCCGGCACCTGCGGCGGTGACAGCATCGAGGGCGGCGGCAAGGTGGATGCTCACAGCTTGGGAATGAGGATGTCAGCTGGTAAGCCGTAGTCCCTGGGATCGGGCGCGGTGCTGCACTTCCCAGCCTCATACTTGCGAACCTCAGCTCTGAGCGCGCGGCGCGGGGCGGTCTGGTCTGCCCATTTGATCCAACGTTGCGCCGCATCCACCATGGCAGCGGTGGGCGTCATGTTCATCTTGCCAGCCGCCACCATAAATTCGGCTTCCAGCATGGGCGGCAGCTTAGGCTTGCCATCAGCGGGCGGACGATAGGCCATCAAACAGTGAGCACCGGCTTGCGGTGAGGCTTGATGGTAGGAACGTCGATTACCGCTTCAGGATCAGCAATTCCGGCGGCACGCTCCGCAAAGGCAGTCGCGGCGAGCACGTTAAAATCGCGGCGGCTGTTGTGAAGATCGAGGCGAAGCATCATTTTTGCGAAATCAAACGATACTGAGCTGCTGCCGGTTTGGTGGACACCGAGATTAAGGTGTTTCGCGAGATTGGAGGATGCAAATGACGCGACGACAGTTCAGCCGGGAGTTCAAGCTGGAGGCGGTCCGGCTAGTTAATGAACGTGGGATTTCATTGGTGCAGGCCAGCCGGGACCTGGATGTGGGCGAAAGCATTCTGCGACGATGGATCAAGGAGGTTACCTCGGATCCTGGGCAGGCATTTCCGGGCCAGGGCCAGCTCAAGCCGGATCAGCAGGAGATAGATCGTCTGCGGCGTGAGGTCGCAAAGCTCAAGGCGGAGCGCGATATCCTAAAAAAAGCCGCGGCCTACTTCGCGAGGGAGTCGATATGAAATTCGGCTTCGTGGCGAAGCATCGAGGGATTTGGCCGGTGCGGTGGCTTTGCGAGGCGCTCGGTGTCTCACGCAGTGGATTCCACGCCTGGCTCACCCGATCGCCCAGCGCTCGGGCACGCAGCGACGAAATTCTCGGCGCGCACGTCAAGGCCAGCTTCGTCGGCAGCGACCGGACCTATGGCGCCCGGCGCGTCTGGCATGACGTCCTGGCCGAGGGTGACGTGTGTGGCTTGCACCGCATTGAGCGGCTCATGCGCGAGCAAGCCTTACGGGCCCGACCGCGCCGCAGAGGCCTGCCATCCGACAAGGGCGAGCGGAACGAGGCGGCTGCCAACGTGCTGGACCGCCAATTCGTAGCTACAGCACCGAACCAGAAGTGGATCGCCGACTTCACCTATCTTTGGACGGCAGAAGGTTGGCTCTACGTGGCTGCCGTCATTGACCTTTTCTCGCGTCGTGTCGTGGGCTGGTCGATGAGCGTCACAATGACAGCTCAGTTTGTGGCCGACGCGTTAATGATGGCGATCTGGCGCCGCGGCAAACCAGATGCGTTGCTGCATCATTCGGACCAGGGAAGCCAGTACAGCAGTGAACAGTTCCAGAAGCTCTTGGCAGATCATAACGTTAGTTGCAGCATGAGTCGGTCAGGGAATGTCTGGGACAATGCGGCAATGGAGAGCTTCTTCTCCTCGCTGAAAACTGAGCGAACAGCCCGCAAGGTATATCGCACGAGGGACCAGGCTCGAGCCGACGTATTCGACTACATCGAACGGTTCTATAATTTACGCCGACGCCACTCGACCATCGGCTATCTCAGCCCTATGGAATTCGAGCGGAACAAAGCGTCAGGCTAAGGTGCGTGTCCACTAAACCGGCAGCAGCTCA